>JANXOJ010000564.1 GCA_025353625.1 Planctomycetota bacterium
CTCATGGGAGCCACGGCGGACGGCAAAAAGGAACTGATCGCCGTCGTCGATGGGTTCCGGGAGAGCGAGCAGTCATGGAAGCGGCTGCTGCTGGACGTTCAGGCACGTGGCTTGACGCTTGCTCCTAAACTGGCGATCGGCGACGGTGCCTTGGGCTTTTGGAAGGCTCTGAAGCAGGTTTACCCGAAGACTCGGGAGCAACGCTGTTGGGTCCACAAGACGGCCAACGTCCTCGATAAACTGCCCAAGCGGCTGCAACCGGAGGCCAAGCAAAAACTCCATGAAATCTGGATGGCCGACACACGCGAACATGCCAACCAGGCGTTCGATCTTTTCGTGCGTACATACGAGGCGAAATACCCCAAGGCGGTCGAATGTTTGACCAAGGATCGAGACGATCTTCTGGCCTTCTACGACTTCCCCGCCGAGCACTGGGGCCACTTACGGACGACGAACCCCATCGAGTCCACATTCGCCCCCGTGCGGCTACGAACCAAGGGCAGCGGCTCGCGTGTAGCTTGTCTGGCGATGGTCTACAAGCTGATGCAATCCGCTTCCAAGAAATGGAGGCTCCTCAAAGGATCGAAAATCCTTGTGGAAGTCCTCAAAGGAACCGTCTTCGTTGACGGAATATTGGTTCCCCAAGTCGCCGCCTGAAAATCCTGCATACACAACTATTGACAACATCTCTGCAATAATTCCTCGTCTTCCGCTCTGCGCCCGAGTCTCGTTGGCACTTTTCTTCCCCGTAAGATCGGTGCGGCCGTACTGGGCAAGCCCGCGATTCCAATGCGGGAGGGCTTGAAGAAATCGATCGACTGGTTCCATAAATTCCACCTTTTCGATAAATCCTTCCCAATCCCCCCGGACTTTCCAAGCTGGTATTGCCTCCCTTAGTCGATCGCAGTAGACTCAATCGTGAATGCCTCCGCGCATGGATGTTTCAATTTAAGTTGTTTGTAAATAAGTGGTTATGTCTGTTGGATCGACGTGAATTAAGCCTGCGAGCATCGCGTCGGCAGGCCGTTCCAACCCAGAAATCTCTATACTTTTGTGGCGATCATTTTACTTGCATTGGAAACTGGGGCTTTTACAATGGATATTAGACTCCCGGTTCTCCAGTTTCACGAAGGGTTCTTTGCATGAAACGGGCGATCCTGGGAATCCTGTTGGGGGCAGTCGCGGCAACGTTGGTAGTCGGTCTGCTCGACCGGCGCAGTGAGTTGATGGCACAACACGTTGCGCCACCGCAAGCCGGCGGGTCGAGCGAACTGATTGCCTTGCCCTCACCGGTAGGCGACAAAGGACAATTGCTGACCGTGGTCGATCCCCATCAGCAGAGCATTGGCGTTTACTGGGTTGAGGCGGCGACGGGCAAAATCACCCTCCGCAGTGTGCGCAACATACGATACGACTTGATGATGACGGACTTCAACACGGACAATCCCTTACCCCGAGAGATTCGTTTGCAGTTGGAACAAAGGTAAAGTTCATGGCGCAGAAGTATAACAATGTGGCCGAGGCCGCGAAAACGCTCGGCATCGCCGAAGCCGATGTCCGTCTGATGCTCGAACGCAAAGAGCTTTACGGCTACCGCGACGGCACCGACTGGAAGTTCAAAGCCGAAGACATCGAACGCCTCGCCGCCGAGCGGGCTTCAGAGGGCCACGGCGCGGATCACGACGCGCAGTACGACGACGGTGGCGACGTGCTTGCCAGCGAGATCGAGTTGGGCCATTCCGATCCAGGGCTTTCCGGCACGGTGATCGGCGTCGATAAGAACAGCCTGCCCTCCGATAGCGATATCCGATTGGCCGGCAGCGATATCAAGCTCCCGGCATCCAAGACTTCCGACAGCGATCTCAATTTCGATCTGATGGAAAGCGGCATCGATCTAGCTGGCGAAAAGAAGCCCGCCGCGCCCGCCGTAAAGGGCGGTTCTCCGAGGGTCTCGCAGTTCGACGACCTCGATATGACGCTCGACCACGACCTGAGCCTGGAAGAAAGCAATCTGGCCAGTTCCCCCGTCAAACCTGCCGTAAAACCGGGTGCAAAAGCGGGCGATTCGGCGATCGACCTTAGCGGCAAACACCTCGACGACGACGACCTCGTGCTGGGCGGTAGTGGCACCGGAAGCGACATTTCCATCGGCGGCGATAGCGGCATTTCGCTTGCCGATCCGGTCGATAGCGGCATCTCGCTGGAAGCTCCGTTGAATCTTAGTTCGGACGAATCGCTTGAGCTTGGCGAGGACGACCTGCTTTCCGGCGAAGGGGCAGCCGGTCTGAAGAGCGAGGATGATTTCCAACTCACGCCGATGGAAGACTTGGCGGACTTCGACGATTCGGAAAGCGGTTCGCAGGTGATCGCGCTGGATACCGAATCCGAAGGCGACGAGGCGGCCACGATGGTTGCCAGCGGCCCGCGCGTGGCCGGTTTGCTGGACGACGACATGGGCGGCGACCACGCCGGGATGGGACTTGCCGCCATGCCTTTAGCAACGGCCGGTGCCACCGAGCTCGGCCTTGCCGGGCCGGGCGATGGCATGGGCGTTGCCGGATTTGCCGGTGCCGCCGCCCTACCCGAAGCTCCCTACTCGATTTGGAACATCGTCAGCTTGGTACTCTGTTCGCTCATTTTGATCTTTGTCGGCATGATGATGTACGAGCTTTTGCAAAACATGTGGAGTTGGGATCGAGTAACGCCCGTCAATGGCTGGCTGATGGACACGATCGTCGGCCTGTTTGAAAAACCGTAAGGTGGCGTCGAGCGTCCGACGCGAAGCCCGCCATAAATTCGGCTGGAAAGGAATCGAGTCATGAAGCCCAACGGATGGGGTCTGTACGGCACGCTTGCGCTGCTCTTCGCATCGAGCGGCTGCTTCGTCTCCAAGTCGCAACTCACCACCGTCGAGACGCAGAATCGCGTGCTCAATGAGCAGCTTCGAGCGCAGACGGTTGAAATCGAAAACCTCAAGGCCCACTCCCGGCAGACGGAAGACCAACTAATCCACGCCGAGCAAGACCTGGCCTCGGGTCGTACCGCAGGTGAAGGAAGTCGGTCAACGCTTGAGTCCGGTCGCCGGAACGATAGGCCCCCCAGCGCAATCTATTGACCCATGCCGCGTTAGCGGCCAAACGCGAGCAGCCGCGGGGTGGAGCAAAGCGATACCCACGGAATCGGTCCTTCAAACTGGACCGCGAATCATCACTTCCCATAGCCGGGCCAAGCGATGGACTCTTCCCAGACGACTTTGTCGCCGCGGAAGAACCATACGAAGAGCGTGCCGGCGTTGGGAAACTCATCGCGAGGCAGTTCCAGCGAAAGAACCTGCGGATTGACCGCCCAGGTATCGAGTTGCAAAAAGGCTACCGCCGGATTCGAGTCTGGGCGCGCGTCTTCGGTATAGACCTGGACGTGTACCGCTTGATGGCCGAGCGAGTTCCGTTGGCCGATCATTTTGTAAACGATCTTCTCCTTGGTAAACGTGTGCGTCAGCCCTCCGCGTTGGTCCGACTTATCGAGCAGTTTGAAGAGTTCTTCCTCAAGCTTGCCCTTGAGAAGCTCGTGAAAATAGATGGGGGCCACGGCGGTGCCTTCCGTCTTCGGCCCGGCGACCAGCCGCACCTCAATCGACGCACTTTCGTGAAGCGGCCAGCGGTAGCCGAGCGTCAACGTCTTGCGGCCGCCCGGCTCGGGCACGATCGCCATATACGTCGGACGGGCGAGGAGCGACGGAGCTTTCTTTTTTCCCGAAGAAGCGGGCATCTCGTCTTCGATCGGTGACTCCGAAGCGGCCTCTTTGGGAGCTGCGGGAACAACCGCAGGCGAAGCACCACCCTTTGGGTGGGGTGCTGGCTCGTCCGCGAAGCCAATGCTGGTCGCAATGAAGAACGTTAAAGCGGTCGCAAAAAATCGCCATCCACAAACCATAGCAGCACCTTGAACCGAGAATTCTACGCTGTTGACCGTCAAATAACAGTTCCATTGTACCTTCGTCCCCCTTGCAATGCGAACCGACTCGAATGTAGAATGAGGGGTCTATAAATCACCAGTCAGCGACAATGTTTAGCCCGAGCGCGGCTTTATCGACAAGTTTTGAGCATGAGGGAGAGTTCAGATGGGTCAACAATGTGATGTATGCGGTCGCAAGCCGGCCACAGGCAACCAAGTCACGATTCGCGGCAAGGCAAAATACCTCGGCGGAGTGGGAACCAAAGTGACGGGCATTTCGCGACGGACATTTCGTCCGAATTTGCAGTCGGTCCACGTTACGACCGGCAACGGCACCAATCTCACCGCCCGCGTTTGTACGCGGTGCATTCGCAGCGGAGCCGTCAAGAAGCGCGTGCGTGCCGTGCCGTTCCGCTTGCCGAAAGCGGTCGCGAAGGCGACGTAATTCATGTCAATTTCCCGCGCTGAGGTCGAGAAGATTGCGTTGCTCAGCCGTCTGCTGCTTTCCGAGGAGGAATTGCAACGCATGACCGCGCAGATGGGCGATATTCTCGGCTACATGGATTTGATTGGCGAAGTCGATACGGAGAATGTCGAACCGATGGTCCACGCACGCGACATGGCCAACATCTTTCGCGACGACATCGCTCGCCCGAGCCTCACCCGCGAGCAAGCGCTAGCGAATGCCCCGCATCGCGACGAGCAGTGCTATCTGGTCCCGGCGGTCTTTTGAGCTTTGCCGCACCGAGGAAGCGAACTCCGTTGCCGCTGGCTCTTCGTCAATGCGGCTCGAATGAAAAGACGAGGCAAGCCTCAGCACGTCGAAGTGCGACCTACTTTTTCACTTCTACCTCATAGACGTGCTTGACTCCGTGCAAGGTCGCTTGGAAGACGATCCATTTACCGTCCGGCGTAAAATTCACGTTGGGTTCCAATTTGTAGTCGTGCGTGGAAAGATCGACGAGTTTCTCGGCCGCTAGCTTGCCCTCTTGGGG
>JANXOJ010000613.1 GCA_025353625.1 Planctomycetota bacterium
TCTCGGTCTTCTGCCGATTGGTTCCATTGGCGAGAACGAAGAGCCATTTGCCTTTTTTGTCCTTCCAGCTGTAAAGTTCCGTCGATCCACCGCCGGCCTGTGCGACGCCCTGGAAGACCGTCATCGTGAAGGCAGCGAAGATGAGACAAAGCACGAACTTCATGGAGTACTCCCGAATTCGAGGAGCCGCGACCGGAGTGGTAAGGGCGTCAGTTGGAAAGATACAATGGCGTGTGTAATGGTGGTGTAACTTGGCTTTGAAGCCCTCCCGTTGCCGAACGACCAAGGTAACCCGACGGCGGCCAAAGACCTTGTATCTCAAAATCCGCGCGACCCGCCGCTCGGGTTGCCTGTCTTGTTAGGACCGGCGAATCAATAACTGTACTCATCTCGCTCCGCGAGATGCATTCCATCTCGCGGAGCGAGATGAGTACGTTCCGAAAACCCGACACTTATTGATTCACCGCTCCTTAGGCATTCTTTGGTCAGCCGTTTGTCATTTGTGCGATGCTATCGGCCAATTGCTCCCGAACCTCGTCGTTTGTTTCGCGAGCGATTGCTTGCTGCAAGTTGGATAAATACTCTTCACGGTATTCGGGAAATGCTGCGATCGCCTCAGCGACAATGGCACGGATTCCCGGTTCAGTATCATCCAGATATGGGATAAGTAACGGGATTGCCTTTTTGACTTCGTGTTTGACTGACGCAGTAATTGCGGATTCGCGCTCAACTTCGTCTTCGAGGTTCTTTCCCTCTTTCGAGAGTATGCTGCGCCATCGATCTTCGCCCCATCCCGACCGCGCGTGAACTTCGAGGAAACCACAGCCAGATGTGATAGAAGCAAGTAATCCAGCAATCGACGCACGATCCGGAGTTACCGGAGACGTGAGCATCTTGATTAGAAACGGGACTGCATATGCAGTGGCTTCGTAAATCGTTCCCTGATGCCAGATATTGCCATAGAGTTCGTACATTGCGTTGTCGCGAACTGCTTTGTCCGAGGAAAGCACGGCACGAAGTAAATCAGGCACGTCGTCGGCCGCGCCATAAGCATGGCGGAGTGCGGACCATTCGATGCTGTCGAGTTCTTCGAGCATTAGGTGCTTCTGAAATGCCCAACAGGTATTCCCCCGCAGATTTGCTGTCGAGTATGTCTACATTTTAGCGGCCCAAGCATGGACACGTCAAGCCACAGCACGCATGATTGCGCCATGACTTCGCATGCATCATCCCACTTTGGCCATACTAAACCGCAAACGAGTTTGTACTAAGCCGCAGTTCGCACATTCCGACGCGCCCCCTACTTATGCGCCCCCGCTAAAAGGTGGGGATCCATCCTTTCTCGACCAGGTTGCCAACGCATGTCGGCTGATGCATCTTGCCTATCGAACCGAGCAATCATACGTCGCCTGGGTTAAGCGATTCATTCTCTTCAACAACCAGCGGCACCCATGTGAGATGGGGGCTGCGGAGGTCCGCGCGTTTCTGACGCACTTGGCGGTCAACCGCCGGGTTGCGGCGTCGACGCAAAACCAGGCTCTCAACGCCATCTTCTTCATGTACCGGGAGGTGGTGCGGCGCGATCCGGGCGAATTCGGCGAGTTCGTGCCCGCGAAGCGCCTCAAGCGGTTGCCGACCGTATTGAACCGTGGTGAAGTGCAGCGCGTGCTCGCACAAATGTCGGGCACTTACGGCCTAATGGCGCGGCTCCTTTACGGTGGCGGCATGCGTCTTATGGAGTGCGTGCGACTGAGGATCAAAGACGTCGATTTCCAGGCTGGAACGATCACGATCCGCAGCGGCAATGGAGACAAGGACCGCCTCACGATCTTGCCGGAGTCGCTCTGCCAGCAATTGCACGACCATATCGATCGCCTCCACAGCCTGTACGCGATGGACCGTGAAGAGAACCTGCCGGGAGTCGAGTTGCCGCACGCCTTGGCCGTCAAGTCGCCCGGCGACGGCCTGTCGTGGCCGTGGCAATGGGTCTTTCCGGCCAGGGCAGCATCGCGCGATCCCAGGTCCGGCATCGTCCGCCGCCATCATCTCCTTGAGGACGGCTTGCAGCGAAGGGTGAAAAAGGCCGTTCAGTTGGCGAAACTCAGCAAGCCGGCAAGCTGCCATACCCTGCGGCACAGTTTCGCCACGCATTTGCTGGAATCCGGAACCGACATTCGCAAGCTCCAGGAATTGCTCGGACACAGCGACGTAAGCACGACGCAGATATACAAGCACATCATGGCCAAGCCGGGATTGGGAGTGCGCAGTCCGCTGGATATGGCGTGATCGGCAGGGCAACGCAGAAGAACTGTGTTTTGTGGTGCAGGCGTCGCGCCTGTCCGGATAAATGCAAGCGAGAGGCCTGCACCACAATTTCAGCAACGGCAATTCTCAGACTTTGACGTTGTCCCGGTTCGATTTTCGAGCCAATTGCCTTGCCAATTTTCGGCAATTATACTGGGGGACTGGGTTTACCGATCTTCGCCTCTTTTTTCACCCCTTTGCGTTCGAGGAATATTCCATCATGCAATCCACGTCGAAAATAAACCGTCGCGATGCCTTGAAATTCGCTGCTGCGGCTGCGGTCCCTATGGTTTTGCCCGGCCATCTATTTGGTGCCGATGCCCCGTCCAAGAAAATCACGATGGCCTCGATCGGCATCGGCTGGCAAGGTGGCGGCAACCTCGGCAATTTTCTGCACAACGACGATTGCCGCGTGCTGGCCGTCGCGGATGTCGATTCCAACCATCTCAAGGAGGCAGCCGACCGCGTGAATAAGCGATACGAGAACACAGACTGCAAGCCGTACAAAGATTTCCGCGACTTGCTTGCCCGCAAGGACATTGACGCGGTCTGCATCTCCACGCCGGACCATTGGCATTCCATCCCAGCGATTGCGGCGGCGAATGCGAAGAAAGATATTTTCTGCGAGAAGCCGCTTTCGCACACGTTGGCCGAGGGCATTGCGATGGTGGAAGCCGTTCAACGCAACGACCGCATCTGGCAGACCGGTTCCTGGCAGCGAAGTGTTTTGAATTTTCGCTGGGCTGCCGGGTTGGTCTGCAACGGCACGATCGGCAAGGTCAAACGGGTTGAGGTTGGGCTGCCCTCCGGCCATTCCGACTTCGAGAAGACCGGCAATAGCAAACCCGACTCCGCTCCGCCAACTTCGCTCGACTACAACTTCTGGGTTGGGCCGTCGCAAATGATGCCGTTCAATCCTTGTCGATTCCATAAAAATTGGCGTTGGAACTATAACACGGGCGGCGGTCAGTTAATGGATTGGATTGGCCACCATTGCGACATCGCCCATTGGGGGCTTAGCAATGCCAAGTTTGGCTGCGGCCCGGACGATGCGATTGGCCCCTTGGAAATTTCCGCCACGGCCGAATTTCCCCCCAAGACCGACGTTTGGAATACGGCCGGCAAGTACCATATCGCCTGCAAATACCCGAACAACATCGAATTCACGATCGCCGGCGGCTATAAGGAAATTGCCGGGGGTACAAAATGGATTGGCGACAACGGCTGGGTCCACGTCAATCGCGGCGAGTTCTCGGCGTCCAACCCCGAGTGGGAAAAAACCTACAAAGCGGGCAAAAAGCGGGTGGAAGCGGCGGAGCAAAAGTTCGACTTCAAACTCATTGCCTCGACCAACCACTTCGCTAATTTTCTCGACTGCATCAAGTCTCGGACGAAGACCATTACCCCCATCGAGATTGCCCACCGCTCGCAAACGCCGGGCCACCTGGGCTATATCGCGGCGGCGGTCGGCAGAACGTTGAAATGGGACGCCGCAAAACAGGAAATCGTCGGCGATGCGGAAGCGACGAAGATGCTCTCGAAGAAGTTCCGGGCACCGTGGACGGCGTAAGGCACGAGCCGCACAACGGTCGCAAAGTCAAAAAAAACGCTTGCCACCCTTGCGGTCCCCCCAGTTGGCGCGCCATAATGGCGAAAACGGCGGCTGGGTGGCCGTGCTGGCCGGATCTTATCGCTATTTCGGGAGCTTTTCATGGAACTGAAAAACATTGATTACGCCATTCTGGCGATTTACGTGGTGTTCGTGCTCGGGATCGGCTTCGCCCTGAACCGATTTATGAAAAACAGTTCCGACTTTTTCATGTCGGGGCGTGCCATACCTGCCTGGATTACCGGCTTGGCCTTCATGTCGGCCAACTTGGGAGCCTTGGAACTCGTAGGCATGGCTGCAAGCGGTGCAAAGTATGGCATTGCCACCAGCCATTTCTATTGGGTCGGTGCCATTCCGGCTATGGTGTTTCTGGCGATCTTCATGATGCCTTTTTATTACGGCTCGAAAGCCCGCAGCGTGCCGGAATACCTCAAGCTGCGGTTCGACGAGCGAACCCGTTGCTTGAATTCGCTCAGCTTTGCCGTCATGACTGTTTTTGCATCCGGCATCTCCATGAATGCTTTGGCCAAGCTCCTCAACCAACTCCTCGGCTGGGACTATCACATTAGCCTTTGGATATGCTCGGCCGTGGTGCTGGTCTACGTCCTCAAAGGCGGGCTGACTTCCGCGATCTACACGGAAGTTTTGCAGTTCTTCATGATCGTCTTGGGTTTTGCCCCTGTCGTTTATCTTGGAATGAAAGATATCGGCGGCTGGGAAGCCCTCAAGCCAAAATTGTCGGAGGTGGCGAGCAACCCGGCCATCATCGGCCTAGCATCGCCGCCGCCGGGGCATGAATTTGCAAGCAATGCTTGGACGAGCGCGTGGCAGCCGCTGCTCAAGGGGCCGCTGGACAATCCGATGGGCGTCGACTGGTTTGCGATGGTGTTTGGCCTCGGATTCGTACTATCTTTTGGCTATTGGTGTACCAACTTTCTCGTGGTTCAGCGCGCAATGGCCGCACGAAATATGAGCGCGGCGCGCCGCACGCCGTTGATCGCCGCCGTGCCGAAGATGATCCTACCCATCCTGGTGATCCTGCCGGGTATGCTGGCAGCCGGTTTGGCGGTGACGCCGGGCAAGGCATATCATCTGCCGCGTTTGCCATCCAAACCGGTCGAGGTGTCGGCAGAGATGGTGACTGCGGTTAAAGATAGCGGCAAGATCGATGCCAAGGCGGCATTTGAGGCCGTTGGCAAAGCCGTCGGCAAGCCGTTGGACGCCAAGAAAGTGGCCGCTCTGGTTCGCGATGCCGCAACGCTGGACGACAAAGCCCTCAAGACCGGCATCCAGGATGCCGTTTATGAAAACGATTACGACGGTGTGATCCTGTCGCTGGTAAAAAGGTACTGCCCGAACGGACTGTTGGGCCTTGCCCTTACGGCACTTTTGGCGTCGTTCATGTCGGGCATGGCAGGCAACGTGACGGCCTTCAATACGGTCTGGACCTA
>JANXOJ010000666.1 GCA_025353625.1 Planctomycetota bacterium
ACGCGGGCGAGGGCATGTTTGCCGTCTTGGTGGCCGGTGACGAAAAAGTTTTTGAGGTTGCCGCCTTTGCCATCGCCCCCGGCTCCTCAACCGCGTGCGCAAGGGGGACGTCACTTTTCGCAGCATCGCTGGACCGGTTGCCGGCAAAGTGAGAGATCACCAACGTGCCGACGATCCCGAAAAGGACAATCCCACCAGCCACGAGCCCAATCGGCAACATTGATTTCTGGCTCTTGGGGCGGCGTGCCGTGACGCTCTTTGGGCTGGCACCCATCACAAGGTCGTCGAGAACCAGTGCCTCATCGCTGGAAGCCGGCGTTGGCAAATTAGGCGAAGTTGCGTTTGGCCCAAACCGATTTGCTAGCGGAACGGCAGCAGCCGGGTTGGCACTTCCACCCGCAGCAAAAAGCCCCGGCATGCGACCGGCGGCAACCCAGTCGTTCGTCCCATCCCGCTGCACCAAATCTGTTGATTGAAGTTGCCCAGAGGCCGCAAGCTGCCTCAATTGCCAATCGCTGATCGGCCCGTGATGCTGGCCTTGCCGCTTGTAATGCCAGTTCGATGCCATTCCAGTCACTCCTGTTTCCCAGCATCCATGCCGAGGACCACGGTATCGACCGCCCCGCGCGAAGGAACTCTATTTTAGACGGGAGTTCCGCCTGAATGCAAGCACCGGAAGCTATCGAACGCGACGGAACGATTCGCAAGGTTGTAGGGTACCAATAGGTCACATTCCTCTTGCAGCGAACCAATGCAAGGATTAGAATCTGGCTCTTAATTCGGGGGGGCAGACTAGCGATATCTCTGTCCCTCTAAAAGAGATTTGGCGTTATAGTCTACCATTTATCTTCAACGTGGATAAGGCTTTATGTCGGCGGAAGGGATGCCGCAGACGAGACTCTCACTTTTGGGGCGGATGCTCAAGCTCGTGACCGAGCTTGTGGCCCGATTCCCCGTTTCGGTCATTGTCGCATCGGCTCTTCTGGCCGCTCTTTCCATGACGGCGGCACAACTTAGTCTCGGGTTCCGGACGAGTCGCTCCGATTTGCTCAATCCCAAGAGCGCGTACAATCGCCGCTGGGCCGAATTCGTCCAGGAGTTTGGCGAGCAAGACGACGTGGTTCTGGTCGTGCGTGGCGACACACCTCGAAATGTCGCGCCCATCATCGATGAGTTGGCAGAATTGCTTGGCCGACAGCCCAAGTTGTTTCGTTCGATCTTGTCGAAGGTCGATTCCTCCAAGCTACGCTCCAAGGGGCTATATCAAGATCGGGTCGATCTCCCAAAGCTTCAGCAGATCGACGCATTCTTGGCACGGTCCCAGGGCATCGTACAGGGAAGCTTGTCCACGTTAAACATTGGCGGCCAGATAACTCGCATCGCCGAGCAACTCGATTCGCGACAAGCACCGCAGCAATTCGCCGCATCGCTCGGCAGTGGCCAAATTCAGCAGATGCAAAACCAGCAAGCTCAAGCCTTGGTATCTCTCGCCGCCGCGCTCTCGCCGTCTGGCCAATACAAGTCACCCTTGCCCGAGATGACCGGGCTGACGCCGCCCCCAACCGACGCAAGCGATAGCGGCTACACCCTTTTGGAGCAGGGCCATATCGGGCTGCTCACGCTTTGGCTCGTTAAGAATGAAAAGGCAACCAGCTTCGCGGAATACTCGGATGCACTCTCCGAACTACGCCGCATTGTCGCCGACGCCAAGTCGCGACACCCCAACGCGTGGATCGGTCTGACCGGCATACCCGTCATGGAGAATGACGAGATGGAATCGAGCCAGGCGGCAATGACCCAGGCGGGCCTGTTGTCGTTTCTGGGCGTGGGACTGCTTTATATTGCCGGGTTTGGCTGCGTTCGGCATCCGATGATGGCCTTGATTGCGCTGTTCGTGCCCATGGCCTGGGCCTTCGGATACATCTTGCTAACGGTCGGCCACCTCAATATCCTCAGCAGCGCGTTTGCCACGATTGTCATCGGCTTGGGCAGCGATTACGGCGTATACCATGTGGCCCAATACCTGCGCTTTCGCGGCGAAAAGATGCCCGCCGATAAGGCCCTGGTAGCGACGGCACTGTGCGTGGGCCCCGGCCTGACGACCAGTGCCGTGGCTACCGCCGCCGCATTCACGATGATTGGCAGTAGCGACTTTCCGGGCATTGCTGAATTGGGAATCATCGCCGGCGGCGGATTACTCCTCTGCTGGCTCGCGTCGCTGACTACGCTTCCCGCATTGCTGCATTGGTCCGATGCACAGCATCCCGATGGGAAGGTGCCGGCTCCTTTGGACGTTTTCGGCTGGCTGGGGCCGATCGTCCGCTATCCCAAGCTGGTCGTTGGCCTCTATGTGGCAGTGACGGTGGTACTTTGCTTCGGACTCAAAAACCTTTGGTACGACCACAATCTATTGAACCTTCAGGCCGACGGGCTGGAAAGCGTAAAGCTGGAAAAGAAGCTGCTTGCCAGCGACTTCAGTTCCTCGTATGCGGTTTCCATTGCCAAAAATCGCCGCGAATTGTTGGAGCGGAAGGCCGTTCTGCTCGATCGCAAGCGATGTCCGATGGTCGATACGGTGCGGGAGATTGGTTCGAGCTTTCCCGAGAACGTCGAGGAGAAGCGGCCCTGGATTCAACGCATTCACGATCGCTTGGCCGGCCTCCCGCCGCAAATGTCGGCGATGGTCTCGCCCATTCTCGTGGTCCCGCCGGTGCAGTTGGAGCAAGCCCTGGCAAAGATTCAAGGTTTCATGGAGTCGATGCAAAAAATGCCGGAAGCAGCCCAGTTGCGGCAGCTTCGCGGACTTGTGCAAAGCCTGCCGGAGAAGGAATACTATCGCCGGATAGAGGATTTTCAGAGCCGCTTGGCCGCCGACGTGTTGCAGCAGCTCTACGCCTTGCGCGATATTTCCAATCCCGAGCCGCCGGCCGTTTCCGACTTGCCGGAAGGGCTTGCCTCGCGCTTCATCGGACATAGCGGTAGTTACTGCTTGCAGATTCAAACCAAGGCCGACATCTGGAACATGGACGAAATGCAGGAGTTCATTCGCGAACTTCGCGCCGTCGATCCCGACGTGACCGGCAATCCGGTACAGGTCTATGAATCGTCCCGCGAAATGAAGCTAGGCTACGAACGGGGTGCCCTCTACGGCGTCATCCTGGTGATCTTCATC
>JANXOJ010000004.1 GCA_025353625.1 Planctomycetota bacterium
GTCGGAAGCGGAGTTGGAGGTGTTGCGGGAATCGGTGCAGCGTGGCCGTCCGTTTGGCAACGCGAACTGGCAAAAGGCGACGGCGAAGCGTCTCGGCTTGGAATCCACCTTCCGCCCCCGAGGCCGGCCGACAAAGGAGAAATAATTGGACTTATCCCCTTTGTTTCTCTGGGAAGGTAACGCTTCTCAGTTTGCCAATCTTCGTCGGTTCCCATCAGCACCGCAGTGGCGAGGCGGAGCAGGGAAGCTTCATTGGGGAACAGCGTCGCGACACGGGTGCGACGGCGGTGGCACGGGACTGGCGAAATGTGTGCGTTGCGGTGCCTTCAGTCGTCCACGATCGTCAAGGAGGGGGCTTTCTCCGTCGTTGATACTGGGCTTTGCGTGCCGAGCATCCAGGCTAAAATACCTTTTTGGACGTGCATGCGGTTGGCCGCTTGCTGCACGACGACGCTCTGCGGGCCGTCGATCACTTCGTCGGTTACTTCCTCTCCGCGACGAGCCGGAAGGCAGTGCATGAAGACGGCTCCCTTCTGGGCGTGGGCCATTAGCTTGGCGTTCACCTGATAGGGGGCGAAGTCCTTGCGGCGGATTTCGCGCTCCGTCTCCTGGCCCATGCTGGCCCAAACGTCGGTGTAAATCGCCACGGCATCGCAAACCGCTTCAAACGGATCGGCGGTAATGGCAAGATCAAGTTCGGGCACCTGCTGGCGAATCCAGGCGAGTTTCTTCTCGTTGTATTGATACTTCTCGGGCACCGCCATGACGAGCCGGATGCCCAACTTGCCGCAGCCCAAGGCAAGGCTGCGAGCCACGTTGTTGGCGTCGCCGATCCAAGCGATGGTGCGGCCTTGGAGCCGGCCGCCAACCAGTTCCCGAACCGTGTAAATATCGGCCATCGCTTGGCAAGGGTGGCAGAAATCGGTTAAGCCGTTGATAACGGAGCAGTTGCTGTGTTCGGCCAAGTCGACCGCCGTCATGTGGCTGTTGGCGCGGACGACGATCACGTCAACATATTCGCTCAGCACGCGCCCGAAATCGGCGATGCTCTCGCGGAGACCAAAGCCGACATCCTGGCCCAGAAAGAGCGAGTTGCCGCCGAGATGGACCATCGCCGCTTCAAAGCTCACACGCGTTCGCAACGACTGTTTCTCGAAGAGCAAGGCCATCACCCGACCGGGAAGCAGCGGCTCGCGCAGTCCGCTGGAAAATTTCGCCTTGAGGTCTTCCGTAATGGAGAAGATGCGTTCAAACTCGGCGGTTGTCAGGTCGGCAAGTGTTAGCAAATGTCGCATGGTGGTTTCCTACTTCAAGCCGCCGGATGCCTGCGATTGGATCACCTCGGCCAGGATATCGCAGCCTTGGTGGGCCTGCTCGTCCGATAGCGTCAGCGCGGGCAGCAGCCGAATGACCGTTCCGTGGGTACAATTGATGAGCAACTTTCGCTCCGCGCACGCCTTGACCGTGGAAGTGCCGTCGACGGCCAGTTCCACGCCGATCATCGTGCCGCGAACGCGAACCTCGCGGATCAGATCGCACTTCTGTTGCAATTCCGTAAACCGCTGCTCAAATATCTTGCCCAGGCGGGTTGCTGCCGCTAAAAGGTTTTGCTCTTCAATCATCTCGATCGCGGCGATGCCTGCTCGAGCGGCGATGGGGTTGCCGCCAAACGTCGCCGCGTGCATACCGGGCCGCAGGCTCTTGGCGATTTCGGGCGTCGTCAGCATGGCCGCGCCGGCAATGCCGCCGCAAAGGGCCTTGGCGAGTGTGATAATGTCGGGCGTAACGCCGATGCCCTGATAGGCAAACCAATGGCCCGTTCGTCCGCATCCGGTTTGCACTTCGTCGAAGAGCAACAGCAGATCGCGTTGGTCGCACAGTTTGCGTAGACCGGCGAGGAAGCCATCGGGCGGGATGCGGACACCCCCTTCGCCCTGAATCGGCTCGATCATGATGGCGGCCGTTTCGTTATCGATCAGCCGCGCGACGGCATCGAGATCGCCGAACGGCGCGTAGACGAATCCGGCCATCAGCGGCCCCAAGCCCTCGTGATATTTGGGCTGGGCGGTTGCCGTCAGCGAACCGAACGTCCGTCCGTGGAAGCTGCCTTCAAAGGAAATGATCTTGTAGCGTTTCTTAGGCGTGCCGTGCAGCCGGATCAATTTGATGGCTGCCTCGTTGGCCTCGGTGCCGGAATTGCAAAAGAACGCTTGACCGCCAAAACTTCTGTCGGAAAGCTCCTTGGCCCAAAGTCCTTGGACTTCGGTATGCCACGAGTTGGGAACGTGGATCAATCGGCCCAATTGTTCGCGCACGGCCTCGACCACCGGGCCGGGGCAATGGCCCAACAGGCCGCATCCCCAGCCGGGAAATAGGTCCAGGTATTTATTCCCCTCGGCGTCCCAGACGTACGAGCCTTCACCGTGGGTCAAGGCGACCGGAAAGCGACCGTAGTTTGGAATGACGTACTGCTGAAACAGTTTCAGTACGTCCGAGGAGCTCATGGCTGTGTTTGACATCATCGTCGATCTCCACTAAGGCTGTCCGTTTTTGACGATCTCCGTGCCGACGCCCTTGCTCGTATAGACTTCCAAAAGAAGTGAATGTCGCAGTCGGCCATCGATAATGTGTACTTTGCGCACGCCGCGTTCCAACGTCTCAAGGCAAGCCTCGACCTTGGGAATCATTCCCTTGTCGATTGCTCCGGTGGCAATCAATTCCAGTGCTTGGTCGGACGTCAACGAGTGCATGAGCGAATGGGGATCGTTTTTATCGCGGCGGACGCCGTTGACGTCGCTCAAGTAAAGCAGCTTCTCTGCGCGAAGCGTTTGGGCGACGGCCGTTGCGGCCGTGTCGGCGTTCACGTTGAGCTTCTGGCCGTGGGCGTCGATGCACATTGAGGGAATGACCGGTACGATGCCGGCGTCGCAATAACGCTGGATCGTTTCGCCGTCGGCCGAGGTGACCGTGCCGACGTGTCCGAGGTCGATCGGGCTGCCGTCGGCCCCTTTGAGCGCGAGTCGTTCGCCGTGAAGCACGTTGCGCGTCCGGAAGTTGAGCGGCTGGGCCTTACCGCCGAGGTCTTCGATCTGCTTGGCGATGCCCTCATTGATCTCGCCTGCCAGAACTCGCTCGACGATCCCCAGCGTAGCGTCGTCGGTGTAGCGCCGCCCCTGGACGAAGTTGGGCTGAAGTCCCGCCTCGGTCATCGCCCGACTGATTGCCGCCCCGCCGCCATGCACGACCACGGGCCGCATGCCGACGGTTTCCATGAAGACGATATCGAGCAGGAGGTGCGTCATCGCCTTGGGATCTTCCAAGACGCTGCCGCCGAGCTTGATGACGGTGACCTTGCCGCGAAACTGGCGAATCCAGGTAAGGGCTTCAATGAGGACGTCGGCTTTAAGGATCGCTTCTTCCAATGACGGCAGCTCCGGTCCGCCTCGTCAATCGAGAAGGCGGGTAAATGGGTGGGAAATTCGGAAAGTGGCACGGCGGCAGGCCGCGCGAGGGAAAACCCAACATTGTAACCCACGCAAAGGCATTGTCAATGGCCGGCGAGACGCCCGTACCACAAAAAACGGGACTTTACACGACTCCTGGAGGGAGCGTCCGGTCTAGGAGTTTGGGAATTATTGAATCATGCCCCTTCGCCGACAAACGGATTCGTGCGCTTTTCGCGGCCAACTGTGGTTTCTGGGC
The DNA here is from genome assembly GCA_025353625.1 of Planctomycetota bacterium. Classification (GTDB taxonomy): domain Bacteria; phylum Planctomycetota; class Planctomycetia; order Pirellulales; family Thermoguttaceae; genus JANXQG01. The sequence goes on from JANXOJ010000004.1 coordinate 3,703, forward strand.
CGTGGCCGGGGAAGAGTACGGTATCGTCGGGCAGGGTGTAGAGCTTACTGCGGATTGCTGCCTCTAGGGCGTCGAAATCGCCGTCGTAGAAGTCCGTGCGGCCAATGCTGCCGGCAAAAATAACGTCACCGGAAAGTACGAAGTGCGGCTTGTGGGCCGTCGCGACAAAAACGACGTGTCCGGAAGAGTGTCCGGGCGTTTCTCGGACCTCCAGGTCGAACCCGGCGGCCGCATAGGTCTCGCCCTCGCGCACCGTTTTGTCGGCTCGAGGGCTAATAACGGCAACGCCGTAGCCGGCAGAAAGATTCAATTTGGCGTCCGTTAGCTTGTCGGCATCGCCGTGCCCTATGACCAACGGACAGTTGGGCCAGCGTTGCTTCATCGCCGCGTTGCCTGCAATGTGGTCGCTATGTCCGTGGGTGTTGAGAACGGCGACGGGCGTGAGGCCATTTTCGTCGAGCAGATCGAGGATTTGTTGCGGATCGAAGCCCGGATCGATGATGAGGCAATCGCTGCGTCCTTTCAGCCAGAGAACGTAGGTGTTTTCATCGAAGGGTGCCGAAACGACTTTTCTTAGTTCAAAAACGGAATTATTCACAAATTGGGCTCCCATGCCGACGGACATTCTGTTAAACTCTTCTGGAAATTCTGGTACGGCTAAGCGGCATGTCGGCCTTTTGCGACAAACTGGCTTTCCGTGCCGAAACATTGTAATCCGGCAGTCAGGAAGATGCGATAAGGTCGATTAGGACGGTGCTGGTGTTATAGACCGAAGGCAAACGGAGCAGTGTTAAACTGACGCGACGAGGTTTCCTGCACGATTAGGACTCTTCCGCAACGGAGGAGGAGGCGTGCCAGGTTCCGGGTCGTTCCAATTCGGGCTGTGGTGGGGTTCGCAAACCAAGGAGGGTTTTCTCGATGATATTGCACGGATGGAATAACCGTGGCTGTTTTGCAGCCTTGGCCGCATGTTCAGTTCTGATCTCGGCCGCGCAGGCCCAGGTTCCTCAAGGCCAACCGCCCGCCGGTGGC
>JANXOJ010000011.1 GCA_025353625.1 Planctomycetota bacterium
TGAGCTGGACCCCGAAATTTGAACCAGTAGATTTATGTTGGAAGTTGGTTCAGATTTTAACCGATGAGGAGGTTCAGGACTATGTCCAGGAAGGTGAAGGCGGCAAGGACCGCAGCGGTGGCGAGTGTGCGAGGCTCGGCGTTCAAGGCGCGGGTCGCGTTGGCGGCCTGCAAGGGCGACAAGACGTTAGGCGAGTTGGCAGGTCAGTTCGGCGTGCATGCCACGCAGATCTCGACCTGGAAGCAGCGGCTGTTAGAGGGCGCCGTGGATCTGTTCGAAGACCGGCGTCGCAAACGGCGTGCCGAGGAGAACAACCAGGAGGAGCTTTTCGAGCAGATCGGCCGTCTGAAGATGGAGGTCGAGTGGTTGAAAAAAAAATCTGCCCAGCTCGGTTGACGCGCGGCGGGAGTGTGTCGAGCCAGGGCATGGCGTGCTAAGCCTGCGAAGGCAGTGCGAGCTGCTTGGTCTGGCTCGGGGGAGTTGGTACTACGAGCCGGTCGGTGAAACGGCGGTGAACCTGAAGTTGATGCGAAAGATTGACGAGTTATACCTGAAGCGGCCGTTTTACGGCAGCCGTCGCATCGCCGACGAGTTGAGCGTGAATCGCAAACGGGTGCAACGGCTGATGCAGATCATGGGCCTGGAAGCGATTTACCCCAAGCCGAGAACGACGGTGCGGTGTCCGGAACACAAGATTTACCCGTATTTGCTGCGGAATGTGGAGATCGTGCGGCCGAATCAGGTTTGGAGCACCGACATTACGTACATCCCCATGCGGAGCGGCTTTGTGTACCTGACGGCGGTCATCGACTGGTACAGCCGGTACGTGCTGTCGTGGCGGTTGTCGAACAGCTTGGACGGAGCGTTTTGCATCGCGGCCTTGGAGGAGGCCTTGGCGATCAACACGCCGGAGATTTTCAACACCGATCAAGGCGTGCAGTTTACGAGCCTGGCATTTACGAGTTGCTTGGAGTCGCGTGGCGTGGCGATCAGCATGGATGGTCGCGGCCGGGCGTTGGACAACGTGTTCGTGGAACGGCTGTGGCGGACGGTGAAGTACGAGGAGGTGTACTTGAAGGACTACGAGGATGCCTGGCAGGCAGAGACGAGCCTGCGTGAGTTCTTCGAGTTCTACTGTTATGACCGCAGGCACCAGAGCTTGGACAAACGCACGCCGGCGGAAGTGTACGGAGCGCAGCGACCGAAGCAGGGCAGCGGGCGTGCGAGGAGCAATCCGCGCTGACCATGGGCGTCCGCAACGTCGGCTTGTGGCGTGGACGGAAGGGAGGCGGTGAGAGGCGGCCCCCCCAGAAGTTCAAAAATTTTCGCCGCCCCCGCGCGGGGGCGGCGAAGCGAAAGACAGAGAAGACAACCCAAACAGCCTCTCTAAACCTTTACAGATGCAACCCGTTCTCTGGTACAAAGAACGGGGTCCACTTCAGTGACAAGAGCGCATGCGAACGAAGCTGCGTTGTTTCCGAAGTATCAGCGTTTATTTCGGTCTTGCGGAATGATCAACTGAATCGACTAGCTACAAGGAGAAACCTAATGGGGCCTTGGCTTGAACAAGCCTTTCGCAGGCGATGGTTTGGCATACCAGAACCGTTGCGCGGCAGTATCAAAGGCGCAATGGCGTTGATTCTTATCGATGTCGTTCTACTTGGCAGCTACATAATTACGATTTACCTTGGGGCGATATGGTTTGTACTGTGCTTTGTCAAGCGGTTGCCGAAAGAAGTCGGAATCAAGCTTGCAGTTATCCGCACGTCGATCCCGGTTGTCACCATGCTGTTGGTCTTTACGAATTTTCAAGTGCAATACGTCATTGCTCTTGAAAAAGGGAACAGAATCGCTGTTGCCTGTAAGAAGTATCGTTCGATCAACGGGAAGTACCCTGATCGTCTCGATGACCTGGTCCCGCAGTACTTGAGTTGCATTCCAGTCGCCAAATACTGCCTGTTGCTCAACCAATTTGACTACTCGCCAGAACGTCCAACCCTTTATTGGGATTCGATACCATTTGGGGGCATGACAAGATGCAATATTGAAAGGGGCGAGTGGCGATATATGGATTGAATCGCATAAGGCCAGGGAACCGGGTCACGAGCGAACTGGGGGCCGACCGGGGGCAGAAAAAGCTCCAATCGAACCCCGCATCGCGTAGCGGAAAAACCATCCGCATTGCAATGGGCTCGCGAAGCGTTTCGGCATCGGGTGTACAATGCCTTTGGCGTGCTGGGGGGCACAAAAGGTGGCAGGAGTCGTTTTTAATGCCAACCGCACCGCTTCGAGGGCCGCGAATCGCCGTCGATCCCGTTCCGACAACATCTGCGAGAACGCCCGCATCCGATCCTCGATGTTCGGTTCGTATCGCTGCTGAAATAAAAAAGCCATCCTTGGCCTCCGTGCCGTAAAAGGAACCCTCCGTTTCAGAAAACAGCCACATTTCGTATACTACCACAATACCGTGGAATCTCCGACAGTAATTGATTCGCCGGTCCTAACGAACGTCGATGGTTTTTCGGATCGAGCCCTTGCCTCATTGATGACATCCTTGCCAGAACTTCGTGAACTGAAATTCACGATTCGGCACTCGTTGCCAAAAGAACAAGCCCCACCTCACACTGAACCAATGCGCGTCCGAGATGAATAAGGAGCCGATAAGTGCCAGATCGAATTACCGACGTCGGAATGGTCGTACGATGATCGCGCGAAAAACTAAGAACACCGGGCCGTGTTCGATCCTGTAGCCCGCCTTTTGTCTCGGAAAACAGATCAAAGCAACCCAAACGTGGCTCTATGGGCAATTCATGCACACCGCGAATGCGCGAAACGGCGGTTAAAACCTTCCGATTTCGACCGGCACTTTCTCCGCCCCCCTTTTGCCTCCGGGCTCGCCTTTCTACCTCAATGAATTGCGGGACGGAGCGAGAACTATGAGTTCGCAAAACGCACAACGGCTGCAGCGCGTCCTTTGCTTCTTGGTCATTTTCTGGGGCAGTTGGATATCGATTGCGCACGCGCAACTTACCGTGCAGATTCCAAACTTGAATCTGTCTTTTGAACTGCCCGTGAATTTCAAGCAGGTGCCAAAAGACTCTATGGGAGAGGCAAGCCTAGCAACGTTGGGCCGCTGCGTGGCGTCGACGCGGCAGGGCGCGTCCGAAATAACATTCGATATTGAGCGAATAAGTGAGCCGCTTACCGGGCAAACCGGCCATCCGGCCGGTGAAACTTCCGTGGAAAACTGGAAGTCCTTGCGGCTGCCTGTCGAAGAGTCGCAAGCAACCGATCATGGCGTCGCGACGATGACGCTGAGCATCGACGTTCCGCTCGAGCCTCAGGACTTGCGATTCTCGATCCGTGGGCCACCTGCGCAAGCAAGGATGTTGCGGACGACGTTGCACGCGATGATCGGTTCGCTCCGAGGCAGTGCGCGCTTGGTAGGCGAGGTGCCGGCCACGGTTCCCGAGCCCGAAACCACACCTGCGAAACAAACCCCGCCCAGGCACGCTGCAAACGAGGTAACGCCTCGGCCGTTCGCGCCCGTGCCGCAACGCGAGCCGATGGAGCCGTTACTCAGCGCATTGTTCATCGTGGGGGTTGGCGTCTTTTGCTTCAAGCTTTACAGTCACTATCGCGGCATGGCAAGCATAACCCGTAACCCCGGTTACGGATTGCTGATTGCAATTTCGCTTGGCGTGATACTCGCCACGGTCACCGGCCGGAACCCATACGGTTCAACGGAACTGATCGTAACTGGCTCTTGCTGCGCGGTGTCTGCTTTTGCTTACTGGCGGATTGTGCGACTTTCAAAACGTCCGCAGCTATCTGCGGTAGTGCATGCCAATTTCGCCAGCCGGCACAACGTCATCGACTGGACAACGAAATCGGACCTTTATTCCCGCTGCTATGGATTGCTGGTGCTGGTGTTAGTTGGAGAGGCAACCTACCTCTGCGCGGTCGATACGCTGCAAAAGGCAAAGGCCGAGCGTCCCGCAGTGCTATTCTTGCACGGTCATGATCTGCTTGTATTGCTTCCCCTCATTAGCGGTTTCAGCCTTGCCTTAGTAGTTTTCGGCAAGCGATTCTTGACATCGATGCCGTCCCTGCACTCGGGCCACACAACATCGCATTCAACATTCCTGCCTCCGACGCCAACTGCATCGCGGCCAGCGGCGTCTGCACCATTTCGTTGCTGAGCGGACTGCCGCTGCTCACGAAAAGCGTGGTGATTGATGGCTACACGCAGTCTGGTGCAACGGTAAACACCAATCCTCCGTACGTGGGCAGCAACGCGTCGTTGCGCGTGGAAATCAGTGCACTGG
>JANXOJ010000510.1 GCA_025353625.1 Planctomycetota bacterium
TCCTGACTCGGCCCAGCCGCCGTGATTACGGCCTTGCGAATGTCCATCAATGGGTTCCTGAAACGGGCGATTCGAGAAGAGTTGAAACCACCTATCCTAATCGAGAGTGCGACCGATTTCAATTCGCCGAACAAACTGGTGTTTTTAGCCGTAGAAAATTGGGTGGGATGAATAACGAATCCCACCATTTAGTATTTTTACGGCTCCGCTCAGCCCGCGTCTCCAACCAAGGGCACAAAGCGGCACGGTGTAATCGCTTCACTTTTCATCTGACCGAAAACCTTGCGGATTGCCTGAAGTACTTGTCGTTCGCGACCGCCGACAGGGATGATGAGGATACCGTCGGGCGCGAGCTGCTCGATGAGGGCAGGCGGAACCGTGGCGGCGGCCGCAGCAACGAGGATGCGATCGTACGGTGCCTCAAGGGGCCATCCCAGCGTGCCGTCGCCGACAATCAACTTGGCCCGATAATAGTCCAACTCTGCCAACGCGCGGCCGGCTTGCTGCGATAGTTGGGCGTGTCGCTCGATGCTCACAACGTCGCCGGCAAGCTCCGTCAGAATGGCCGTTTGGTAGCCGCTGCCGGTGCCAATCTCCAAGACGTGCTCGTCGCCGCGCAAGGCCAGGGACTCCGTCATCAAGGCCACGATGTAAGGCTGGCTGATCGTTTGCTCGCAGCCGATGGGCAACGCTCGATCGGCGTAGGCACTTCCTTGCGATGCCGCATCAATAAAACGCTCGCGCGGAACCCGCGCCATGGCGTCGAGGACTCGCGCGTCGCGGATGCCGCGACCTGCAAGATGCTGCCGCAGCATGAAGTCCTTGTCGCGTTGAAGGGACATGGCGAAGGGGTTCAGAAGTTGGGTGGTGTCGAGCGCAGCAAAAACCCACCAATAAGATGCAACAAAATCCGGCGGGTCGTCGCTGCGCTCGACACCACCCTAAGCTAGCTTCCTCACTCCCCCTCCCGCCAATCGACCAAGTGCAACTCGACGTTGTGCCTTCCTTGATAGCTGTTGATCACCGGGCGGAAGGCGATGTCGATGGGCCGGGTCGCTGCGTTGAGGGCATCGGCCCATTCCCCGCCGCCGAAGGCTACCGCTCGAAGACTAGCACCGTGCTGCGATAGGCGCATCGAAATATGCCGTCCGCCGGTGCCCATCGCCTTGGTGGGTCCGACGAGCGTGGCACCGGTGGCGCACAGCAGCGGCCGCGGGTTGTGCTGGCCGAAGGGGGCAAGCCGCTCCATTTGATAGACGGTCTTGGTCGTAAATGCGCTGAGCGGAAACTCGGCGTCGATCATCAAATCGGCCACGCGTTGCTGATGGCTGATCTCCGAGGCGGCACGCTCGCAAAAAGCTTTGCGGAAGTCGGCAATTTTGCTTTCTTCGATCTTCAACCCGGCCGCCGCCGCATGGCCGCCGTGCGACAACAAGTGCTCGCCGCAGGCATCGAGTGCGGCGTGCAAGTTAAAGCCCGGAACGCTTCGCGCCGAGCCGACGCCCGGCCGATTGCCCATCTGGTCCCACGATACGATCACCACGGGGCGATGATGCTTCTCGGCCAGCCGGCCCGCGACGATGCCGATCACGCCGGGGTGCCAGCCGCGCTCGGCAAGCACCAGTGCGGAGTCATCCTCGGCATTGAAATGCTCGTCGATCTGTTTCGTCGCGGCAAGCTGCGTGCTTCGTTCCAGCGTCTGACGGCTGCCGTTGAGTTGATCGATATATTGAGCCAGTTCCACGGCACGCTCGGGGCGATCCGTTACGAGCAACTCCACGCCCAACTGCGCCTGGGCCAATCGCCCGGCGGCGTTCAAGCGCGGAGCAAGGGCAAAGCCAATGTCCTCGCTGTGCAGCCTCGGCCTGCCGTCGCCGTTGGTTTTGGGCTCGACCTTGGCAATCTTCATCAGCGTCGCCACGCCCAATGTCGGGCAACGAGCGAGACTCTCCAGCCCATGATGCACCAGCACGCGGTTCTCATCGACCAGCGGCACGACGTCGGCCACCGTGCCCAGTGCTGCCAAGCCGACTGCTTGAACGAGAAAATCGCGGAGGCGAGGGCTGACCTTTTGGGCACCACTGGCTTGCTGGCAAATGGCCCATGCCAGTTTGAAGGCAACGCCCGATCCGCTTAGACCGGCGAACGGATATTCGCCCAACTGCGGATGAACGATTGCGGCCGCGGCGGGCAATGTGGGACCGATCTCGTGGTGGTCGGTGATAATCAGTTCGAGCCCGCAATCGCGCGCGGCGATTGCTTCGGCCACGCCGCCGATGCCGCAATCGACGGAGATCATCATCGATGCGCGGCCGTTTCCCCAAGATTGGACCGCCTCGCAATTCAGGCCGTAACCTTCATCGACGCGGTGCGGCACATAGTAGCTGACTTCACCGCCGAGCAGCTTGAGGCAGAGGTAGAGGATCGCCGTGCCGGACATGCCGTCCACATCGTAGTCGCCGTAGATGACGATCTTTCGCTTCGCCTCGATGGCCGCATGAATCCGCTTCGCCGCATCGCGACAGCCGGGCAAGCTCTCGGGGTCGTAGAGGTCCGTCAGCTTGGGGTCGAGGAACGATTTAGCCTTGGTGGGTTCGGTGATGCCGCGGCAGATGAGCAATTGGGCTACGACATCCGACACGCCCGCCGCGCGCTGCAACGAAGCGATCCGCTGCGGGTCGTGGGAACGTATGTGCCAGCGCTTGGCCATGGTGAACGATCCGTCGTAAGCAGCCACACTTCAATCGGTTAGCGTAAACTTCCGGGAAGTCTACTTCTTCTTTTCCATGTGCTCGGTATGCCGCCGGCAAGTGGGGCAATACTTTTTGAGATTGAGCTTCTCACCGCCGGGCTTTCGCTTGAGCGAATAGTTGTGATCGCCCGTCTCTTTGCAGACGAGGAACACGGTTTCCGACCTTTTCTTACCTTTGGCCATCGAACGAACTACCTAATACAAGAAACGGACTTGGTGGGCAAACCGTTCATTATACACCTTTTTTGCCGTTTGGGAACCGGGGTGCGGAAAGTCGAAGCACGTCATCCGTCCCCCACCCAAGAGGTGGTTCGTGCAAGCGATTGATTCGCACTCGGCAAACGGCGAGGAAGGGGCGAATCCTTCGGCAATCTGGGTCGGATGGGGCGTCGGGTGAAAGGGCATATCCCAAACGGACGGAAGCCGAACTGGCAGGAGAATTGGAAAGATTATAAACCACGAAAGGCACGAATGACACGAAAGAATAAAAGGGAAGAGATGCGTTGATGCGATCCCCGGTCTTTCCTCTTCACTCTTCTTCTTTTTCGTGTTCTTCGTGCCTTTCGTGGTTCAAAACAACATCCATGAAAAAGCTCACTGCCCA
>JANXOJ010000060.1 GCA_025353625.1 Planctomycetota bacterium
ATCGCGGCACGCTGGCCGAGCGATGGACGATCGATCGCGGTAGGCTGGTGATGGAGTTGAAGCGAACCGCGTTCGGTCACGTGGGGCTGTTTCCCGAACAGGCGGAGAACTGGGATTGGATTGCCGAGCAGGTCGCGAAAGCGTTGCAGCGAGGTCAGCCGCCGCCAAAAGTTCTCAATCTGTTTGCCTATACCGGCGGCAGCACGCTGGCTGCGGCGGCCGCAGGTGCCCAGGTGACGCACGTTGACGCCGCCAAAAATATCGTCGCTTGGGCGCGCCGCAATGCCGAGCTATCGTCGCTGGCCGACGCTCCGATTCGCTGGATCGCCGACGATGCCGTGAAGTTCGTGCAGCGGGAGCTCCGCCGAGGAAATCGCTACGACGCCGTGATCCTCGACCCGCCGACCTACGGACATGGCACCGGCGGCGAAGTCTGGCGGCTGGCCGAGGATTTGCCGACGCATTTGGCGGACTGTGCCGAACTGACCGGCCCAGATGCCCTGTTCGTGCTACTATCGTGTCACACGCCGGGCTATAACGCGGCGCGATTGCAGGAGCATTTGGCAAGGGCCTGGCCTGCGATCGATGCGGCCAATATGGAAGGGACTTTGCTTGGGCCGAGTTCCAACGATGGCCGAATGTTGCCCAGCGGGGAGGCGGCCCGGTTTGGGTGGCGGCATTGAAACCGTGCCGCAGTTGAGGCGGGATACTCGTCTTGTGAGGGAGGTGCAGGACACGTATCATGCCGTGTAACACGTATCGGATCGCGACGGATGAGCATCTACGGCGGCCATCGCTCGGACTGAGTGGACAATCTTTGCATGGATTCTTGGGACACAATACTAGGGCGACCGAGCGGCGACTTCCCGCGCGGACCTGCCGACAAACCGCTTCCTCAAGGGAGGCCCTGGACGGTCGTGCTGCTACTGCTAGCATGCTTTATCCCGAGGGCGATTGCCGCTTGGAATTGGGATATTCTGTGGGTCGATACGGTCCACTATCTGCACGCGAGCGTTGCCTTGGAGCAAAGCGATTTCAAGGAGGGATTTCGGGAATTCGGCCTGAACGTCTACCCTCTGGTGCTGCTTGCGCTGCGGCACGTGGGGATCGATTGGCAGATCGCGGGCAAGTGGTTCGGCGTTCTGATGGCGACGTTGACCGTCGTGCCGCTGTGGGGCTGGGTGCGGCGGATTTTCGACGATCGCGTGGCCCTGCTGGCCTGCATGGTCTATGCCTTGCACGGCAAGCTGATCGTTATCTCGCCTTTGATTATTCGCGACTCGCTCTTCTGGTTTCTTTGGGTTCTGAGCATCTACTTGATCTGGCGTTCAATCGGCGAAGTGCGGATTTGGCTCTTTTTTGCGGCGGGGTTGGCTTTGACGCTTACGCTGCATACGCGGACGGAAGGCTGGCTGCTGATGGTGCCGCTCGGAGGTTGGACCGCCTGCCGCCTCAATTCGGCAACCGGTCGGCGGTGGAAATTGCTGGCGGGAACGCTGCTTTGTGCGGCGATGATCCCGGCATCGGTCGCCTTGGTGAACGTGACGTGGCTTCGCGAACATCCGCGCTGGGAATTTTTCCGCTCGCAGCACGTGCAAATGGCAGCCGACTGGTGGAGCGCACACTTCCACTTCCCGCTCCCATTCGCTGGAGAAAGTCGGGCACAAAACCTCTCCCCTCTCCCGCGACCGAGCGTACCTGGTGCGCGGGGAGAGGGGACCGGAGACATCTCCCCCGTCCTGGCCGCTCCGCCCTCGCCGATCGTATCGCCACCGGTAGCAAGTTCGCCGGCCAAATCGCCGGCCACTTCACCGCTGCCGCCGAAATCGCGAGTTCCCGGCAAGCCCCATGCTGCGTCGACCGCGATAGCCTCTTTGCCGCCGGCACCCGTTCATGGGTTGAACCTGAAACTTATCGAGCGGCTCGGCAAGGGCTTCCTTTGGATCGGCAGCTTGCTGGCAGCCATCGGCATGACCTTCGGCTGGAAGATTCTCATGCGGCGGGAGCATCTGGTTCTTTTCGCAATGAACGCCCTGCTGCTGGTGATTACGCGGATCCGCTATGCGCAAGCCGGCCTCGATATTCGCTATTTCATGCCGATGGTGATCGTAGGTACGCCCTGGATGGCGCAGGGCTTGCTGTGCGTTATTGCGATGGCGCGATGGTGCTTCGAGAGGCGGCGACCGATGTCGCCGCGCGGCTTCCGCATTCTCTCCGCAAGCCTGATCTTGGCGGGCGTGACTTGCAGCCTCGTCGATGCACCGATGCCGGCCGCCGCCTCCATGAGGCGGGAAGCGATGCTCGGACAATGGATCGGCAAAAAGTTCGGCCCGGAGCAGACGCTGGCCGGAAACGTCGAGCCGCTTTCGCTGACCACCTACTATGCCCAAGGGCGCGTCCTCTCCCTTTTTCCTGCTCGTGCCTGTCTCGATCGGCATCTGGCAAATTATCTCCTCGATTTGCATCCCGATACGATCGTGATTTTGGTCGACGACACGATAATTTCCAGCGACCTGCCGATTATCGAAGAAAACATCGTGGATGGAACCGGATACCATCGCCTCGACGCGAAAGACCTGCCCCTCGACAAGAACGAGGGGCTGCTCTTCACTCGCTAAAATTGAAGTCCGCCGCGCTATGGAGAGGATGCTGCGTTGATTTGCTTCCCTTTTCCCTTGCCCACCGGCAACTTCTTGCCATACGGCTCTCCGTAGGGCCAAGGGATGGCGTGCGTCCGCCGCGCCCAGCGCTCCCAGAGGCCGACCATCTCTTTCATCCGCTCCGGCTGGGAGGCTGCCAGGTCGTGCATTTCGGTTCGATCCTTTTGCATGTCGTACAGCTCCCATGCGCCGCGCGCACCCTTGGCGACGAGCTTCCACGTCCCCACGCGAAAGGCCCGATTGCCTTCGTGCTCCCAGAAGATGGCTTCGCGCGGGATCGTTTTGTCGTCGAACGCCGGTACGAGGCTGCGGCCTTCCACCGGCAAGATCGTCTCGCCGGCAAACTGCTTGGGATAATCGGCCCCCGATACTTCAAGACACGTCGGCATGATATCGATCAAATGGCCCGGCTGGTGAACCAACGCACCGTGGCGGGCGATCCCGGCCGGCCAATGGACGATCAGCGGCGTGGCGATGCCCCCTTCGTGAACGAAGTGCTTGTAGAAACGGAACGGCGTATTCGAGACATTCGCCCAGGCCTCGCCGTACGATTCAAACGTCGTCGCCGGGCCCGGCATCGGTGGCGTCTGGCCGGGCGCGAGTGCCGGGCGCATGATCTCTTCGGCGCAGCCGCCGTTATCCTGCATGAACATCAGCATCGTGTTATCGAGCAGCTTGCCCTTTTCCAACGTCTCCACGATGCGACCGATCCCTTGATCCATCCGATCGACCTGCGCCGCATAGACCTCCATCCGCCGCGCGTGCCATGCCTTGTTCTTCACTTGCGACCAATCGCCGAACTGGTTGCTCAACTGCCAGGTCGGCTCGATCAGGCCCATCTTCCGTTCGCGCTCGAAGCGGGCGAGGCGGATCGGCTCGTAGCCATCGTCGTACTTGCCGCGATATTTTGCGATCTCGCTTTCCGGGGCATGTAGCGGCCAATGGGCGGCCGTGTAGGCGACGTAAAGAAAGAACGGCTGCGCGGCGTTCTGCTTGTGGTGCGCCTCAATGAATTTCACGGCATGACTGCTGATGGCATCGGTCAGATAGTAGTTGTCGCCGGGATACTCCGTATCGTCGGCTGCCCTGAACTGAGTGTTGTCGCGGCAGAGCGTATCGGGATCGAAGTAATTCGCGGCCCCGCCGAGGATTCCGTAGTACTTCTCGAATCCGCGCTGCAATGGCCACGTCTGCTTGGGCCCATTCGGAGCAATCGAACGCGAAACGTGCCACTTGCCCAAGGCACACGTCCGGTAGTTCTTGGCCCGCAGAACTTCCGCGATGGTCACCGCGCGGCGGCTGAGGTCGCCCTGATAGCCATCGATGCCGTGATCGCCGTTCATGTGACCGACGTTGGCCTGATGCGGATAAAGGCCGGTCAACAAGCTGGCTCGCGAAGGGCAACAACGGGCCGTGTTGTAGAAATGCGTGAATCGCAAACCGCCAGCGGCGAGGCGATCGAGGTTGGGCGTATGGATTTCCCCGCCGTAGCAGCCGAGGTCGGAAAAGCCCATATCGTCGGCCAGGATAACGATGATATTTGGCGGGACGGGTTTTTCGGCCGCCTGGGTGAAAGTTGCCGCAACGGACAAGAAGGCGATTGCCGCCGAGAACTGGGAGATTTTAGAAATCGATACAAACGTAAACATCGAGTGGCTCGCTTTTGTAAGTTGTCGGGAGACATCCCTTTTGGTTGTCACCAATTCCGAGCCGCCCGGTGGCTCCCCCGCATTGTCGGACGGCACTACGCTTTTCCGGCGTCCATCTGGTTGTCGTAGTTTGCTCGGTTCACTCTCGTAAGTCTATTTCGCGACGTGAACGCGGTCAACGGTGGTCGCGTGCTTTGCATAGATCCGAAGTTTCGTAACACTTTACCGGAGTGAAGTAAATCCGAGGCAGATTACTTCGTGGGGCAGGTTTTTAACCTGCCTGAATTCTGGGCAGGTTTCCAACCTACCGCTTTCAACATGTTTGGTATTGCGTAACTCGTGACATTTCATGTATTTGCATTCTTCTGGGAACCCGGTTTTCAAGGAGCATGCGATGGAAATGGAATTTCAGCGGAAGGTGTGTCAGGAACTGCCCCTCGC
>JANXOJ010000085.1 GCA_025353625.1 Planctomycetota bacterium
CAAAAATATCCGTATTGTCCGTTCGCGGGCCGAAAGTCAACTGGTTCGTGCTGGCCGGCGGCGTGGCGACCGTCGTGCCCGTGCCGAGGCCCGTCGTGCAATGCGTTTCTACGATTGCCGCTAAGCCGCAGAGGGTTCCGCAGTTATCTTTGGGCAACAGCCAATACCCGACCGAGAAATCGGCGTAGAGCAGCGTCTGCTCGCTGAGTACGCCAAGCTCCGTGGGGCTGGTACGCAGTGCGTCCAGCTCGACGTGATCGCCGTTGGTCGCCACATCAACTTGCAGGAAAGTCGACCAGAACCAGCGGGCGTTCGGCTTTCGCACCGCGCCGACGAACGGCATCAGGTGTACGGCCTCATTGTGGACGGTGAAGTGACTTGCGAGCAGATTGCCTTGCAGATCGCTGCCGGTCGGCGTATCGATTCCCAGGCCGACGCTAACCGCAGTACACTCGGTTTCATAGACCAGCCGCTTGAGAACGACCTCTAGGTTGCCGACGCGCCCGTCCGAGAAGTTGAATCCGCTCATGCTGTAATCGGTGTTGGCGGCCAGCGGCATGCGAAGTTCCACGGACCAGCAGCGATCGAGAAATGTTTTTTCGACGCCGAACGTGAAGCGGTCGAGGTCCATCGTCGTCGGCCCCGGCACTCCTTGCGAAATAACCGCGTCGCCAACGTGGGCGTAATGATTGTAGAGGAAGAAGGCGCGGTCCTCGGGCAAGGGGCTGTTGTCCTCGGCGATCTTCATCCGCCCGCCGCCTGCGGCCAGGGGAACGTCGATCGCGCCGGCCAGCGAGGTGCCGCCGCTGAAGCGGAGCTTTTGGGAAACGGAAGGCAAGTCGCCGAACATGGCAGGGATGGCGGCGAGGCGTTCCATCGGCGCGGCGGCGGCAATCATATTCGGTGGAGGTTGCTGGCGCGTTGCGGCGTTGTCGGTGGGAGGCTCGGCAGCCGGCTTGTTGGCAGGTTTTACGGCGGCAGGCTTTACAGCGGCGGGCTTCCCGGCATTTACCTTCGCTTGCGGCTTGGCAGGCGCGGCCGGAGGTACTTGGGCCAACTCGATGTCGTCGTCGGCACGAAGTGTTGCAGCAACCAACATCGTCGCGGCGGTCAACGCTAAGCGGCCGAATCCAATTCGTAAGCAAAAACGATCGATGCGCACGGCGACCCCCAAATACGGAATTGGCCCGGAACAACCCTTAGATTCGGTATCGTCGGAATGGTTTAACAGACTTCACGACGCAGTGCGAAACCGGCAAAGACTGCCCAAAGCCCCCCTATTCAACTCGTCCAGTTTTTTTCGTGCTCGCTGCAATTCCGCCTTGGGAACGCGGTTGTTCAGTATCTCCATGTGCTGGATGAGCGACTTCAGATCGTTGGTTGCCTTTTCTCGCTTTGTCGCATCGGTGTGCCAATTGCCGAGGCCGTAAAGCGTGCTGGTCAGGTCGTGCAGATAGCGGGCCGTGTCGCCGCACTCGGCCATGAGCGGCGTAAGCACGGCCTCCGCACGCTCGAAATCGGCCATGGCATCGCCGTGCTTCTGCTCTTGTTCCATTTGGGCGATGCTCAGGTCCATTTCGGCGAGAGAGAGCTTATAGCCGGTGACATCCGGATTTCGCTCGACTAGCTCCGCCAAGATTGAGCGGCCTTTGCCGTAGACGCCGATGGCCTCAATGCCCGCCGGATCGAGCGCGGCGGGAGCTTCCTTGCCTACAAAACGCTCGTGCCCGGAAAGCAAATCCGCATCGACGCAATAGGAGAACGCCAGATACTCTCGGAGGCTGAGATCGGCATGGTCCGCCGCGCTAAGTTCCTCAAACAACTGCCGGGCTTCGACGATCGATTTTTGCGCAAGGTCGTACCAGGGGCGGGCTTTCATTCGGTCGGTATCGGCCTTTTCCATCTCGGGCCAGGCGACCTTCTTCGCCAAATTAAAATAGCCTAGGGCAAGATCGCGGCGAACCTTCGGATCGTGCGGATTGGCCGACAATAGTTCCTTGCGAATCGACTGTGCCTGCTCGATCAACTCCCGAGCCTGCGGCGACCCGCGATCTCTCTCGATCAGCCCGATGTTCATGTAGGTGTTGGCCAGGGTCCGCTTGGCCTCCATCGCGTCGGGGGTAAGTTCCGTCAACTGCTTGCGGATATCGAGAGCGGCCGTTTGCGACTCCAGAGCCGCATCGAGCTTCTGCTGGTTATAGAAGATGCGGCCTCGCGCGTTGAGCGTATCGCCCAGTGCCCTCAATCGCTCGATGCTCTTGGGCGTTGCAGTAAGCAGGCGTTCCTGGATCTCCTTGGCCGATTCATAGAACGGCAGGGCCTCGCCCGGCGATTGAGTTTCTTCCGTGATGCGGCCCAGGCGGAAATGAGCCAAGCCGAGGTCATCTTTCAAGCTGGCGTCGTCGCCGCTTTCCGCGAGAAAGAGTTCGTAATACTTTCGGGCACGCTGCAGAAGGTCTTTGCGCACGCGCTGCATGCCCGGTTGATTCAGCAAGACGTCTTCGCTGACCTGCGTAAACATTTCATCGACGACCTTGCGTTCGTTGACCAACGCTTGGCTCTTGACGGCCAAGGCGCGCGAGGTCCGCACGTAGCCAACGACGGCCGCGATCAGTCCGAAGAGCAAGCCGGCCATCGCCAGGGCAATCGATGCGGCAACCAACGGATTTCTCTGGCACCAACGATTGAAGCGTTCCACGGAACTGACCGGCCGCGCCAGGATCGGCACGCCGCTCAAGTGACGCGATAGCTCGTCGGCTACCGCTTGCGATGTTTGATAGCGCCGCAAAGGCTCCTTTTGCAGGCACTTCAAACTGATCGTCTCCAGGTCGCGGGGGACGTGGCTATCGAGCTTTCGCGGGCTGGGCGGTTCGTCTTGAATGACTTGCTTCAAGAGCATTTGCAAGTTGCCGCGAAACGGCCGCTCGCCGGTCAATAACTCAAAAATAATCACGCCCAGCGAATAGATATCGGCCCGACGATCGGCGATGTGGGCTTGGCCGCGTGCCTGTTCGGGCGACATGTAGGCCGGCGTGCCGAGAATCTGGCCTTCGATGGTCGTGGTCTGCTCGCCGGTGTCGCGTTTTGCCAGGCCGAAGTCCATGATGTGCGGCTCGCCGCGGCAATCGATCATGATATTGCTGGGCTTCAAGTCGCGATGGACGATGCCCCGTTCGTGGGCGTGGTGCAGGGCCGCAGCGATCGTCGCGCACAACTCGGCCGTCTCGCGGCACGAGGGCCGTTCGGCATCGAGCCACTTGTCGAGCGATAGCCCTTCGATGAAGTCGCTGACGATGCAAAGATAGTCGCCTTCCATGCCGGCATCGTGGACCGGCACGATGTTCGGATGGCGAATCTGCGCGGCGGCACGGGCCTCGCGAAGGAATTTATCGAGATCGTCGGCGTCGAGTTGGCCACGGTGCGGAAACTTGACGGCGACGGTGCGCTGAAGCTGCGTGTCGTCGGCTTTCCAGACTTCCCCGAAGCCGCCGGCACCGAGCTTTTCCAAAAGCTCGTAGCGGCCGATGCGCTGCCCGGCGACCACGCCGCAGCCCCGGCCCGGCTTGACGTCGAAGGGTTTGGTTTCAACTGCGTTCAACTGGCTGCCGCAGCTTTGGCAAGGGGCCTTGGCCCAAGGGCCTTCGTCGATCACCGAGCGATGCGTGCCGCACTGGGGACACTTGAAATCGAGAAGCTTGGGCAGGGCCGGGGTGAGATCGAGCTGGCTCTCGCGAAGGCTTTCGTCGTAGTCGATCGGCTCGTCGCGCACCGGTGTGGCGAGGGTCTCCGGTTCAACTTGCGGATGCTCGTTGTGCGGCGGATTCGGGGTCATGCTTTACCCTACTCCTGCAAAATATACGAATACTGCGACGGGTCGGCAGCCTGCCAGCGCGGGGAGAAGCGGCTGCCGAGGGCCATGTGGCGGAATTCGAGCGTCTCTTTGTCCACCACCACCAAGAGCCGCTTCAGCCAGCCGGAAGCGACCAGCACGTATACCCGCGACGATTCGCCCATCCGCCAAGATCGCCATCGGTCGAGCGATGGATGTTCGTGCAACAATCGGGCCATGCGGGGGTCGGCCTTGGCGATCCGCTTCAGCCGCCAACAGACGCGGCACTGGCCTCGCTCGATCGCCTGTGGACCGACGCGCTGACGACAGGTTTTGCATCGAATGAGCTCCGATCGCAAGAGACGCTGGCCGCCGATGGGGCAAGTCTCAATCAACTCCGGCGCGACGCGGCGGCCCGTCACCGTACATTGCAGCAACTCCGTGGAAAGCATGCGCCGCGCGGTTGCCGCACAGAGTTCGATCTGCTCGGCGGCAGCGATGCGACCATCGTCGGTGGTCGCCAGATGGAAGCTGGCCGCGTTCGTGTAAGGACAAATAAACGGCGGCGGAGCGAGATGCCGCGTCCAGCCGGAAAACGGCAAGTCGCTCGTCGCTGCGCCGATCGTGAACCTGAGCTTGCCCTCGACGTACTTGCACCAGATTGCCTTCACTTCAATAAGCTCGGGCAGGGTGCCGCCGCTGGCTCGATCTTCGGCAAGGCGATTGCCATCCGCGATGAGACGCTCCAGTTCGGCCGCACGCCAATCGGAAGGCGCATCGACGGCCATCGCGGTAACGGGATGATCCCGAGCCACCGGTTCGCCGTCCACCTCCTTGCCTTCGGCATTAAGGTAAATTTCCAGCCGTTGCCCCAAGTGCGTGTATCCAAGCTGCAAGACGAGCCGGTCCTCCAACGCGCAGCCCGCCAGACTCACGCGACCGCCATCCACCGTATATGCCGGGAAGAGCAACGCGGTGATCTGCGACACGCTAGTTGGCTGATCGGCGGGGGCGATGTGAGTTTCTGGCACGGGCGTTGGGTCTTCGTTCGCACGGGTTCCCGCGCACCGCGCGGGAACGAGTGGATTACTTGCTGTCGGTACGGAAGGGCGACGCGGGCAAATTGGCCGCGTTGACTAGGTTCGGCGTTGCATCCTCGCGCCAGCCGAAGCGGACGGCGACGGGCTTTGCGACCTCCTTGGCACTGACGGCAACCGTCGAGCCGTCGATCTTGGCCTCGGCAGGAACGAACTTCTGATCTTCGCCAGCGATTGTGAAAAAGGTCAACGGCTTACCGTCGCTCGATTTGATCCCATCCGCGTAGTCGAAGGCAAGGCGAACTTTGTCGCCCTCCACCGACGAAGATTTATAGATCGGGCCGGAGAAGGCCACTTCGCGGCCGTAGGTCTTGGCCAATGCCCAAAGGGCGAGGCGGCGACCCACCTCTTGCTTATTGTGGGGATGGATGTCTTTAAGCTCGCCGATGTCGGTCGTCACGACCAGCCCGGTATTCGGCACGCTCTTGTGCGTGAGAAGCTGGGCTTCCCACAATTCGGCGCAACGCTCCAAGTTGCGGGGATCGATTTTACCGTCCTTGCCCGGCCGGTTGTAATTGAAGGGCGCGATCTCAACGATATAGAAAGGAAAATCGCCCTCTGCCCAATCGGTTCGCCAGTTGCGGATCATTGTGGGCAAGAGCGTTTGATACTGCTTCGCGCGACCGACATTCGCTTCGCCCTGATACCAGATTGCGCCGCGAACGGCAAAGGGAATGAGCGGGGCGATCATGCCGTTGTAAAGCCCGGAACCGCGAACGCCTTTGAGCTTTGGCTCGGCTTCGAGAGCTTTCGCACTGGTCCAAGACTCGGCCGGCGTGCCGCCCCACGAGGTGTGAATCAGCCCGATCGGCACATTGAGTTGCTGATGCAGCTCGCGACCGAAGTAATAAGCAGATGCCGAAAACCCGCCCCAGCCGCCATTGCCCAACGTCGCCGGGCTGCACTGGGCCCAATGGCCTTTGCAATCGTCGGCAGGCGCAGGAACATTTTTCTTCTCGACCGTAAAGAGGCGAATCTTGGAGAAGTTGGCTGCGGCAATTTCCTGTTTGGCATCCTTGGCCATGCCAACGCCCATCTCCATGTTCGACTGGCCGGAACAGACCCAGACTTCACCGACGAGAACGTTCTTGATCGTGCGGCTTTCACTGCCCGACTTGACGGTCAAATCGTGCGGCCCGCCGGCGGTCAGTTTTGCGAGTGCGAGTTTCCACTTGCCCTGCTCGTTGGCCTTGGCGGAAACCGATTGGTCGGCGAGGCTGACGGTTACTTCGGCCCCCTTCTCGGCCTGGCCCCAAAGCGGCACGGGCTGCCCCTGCTGCAAGACCATATTATCGCCGAACACGGCGGGCAATTGTAGGCCGGCCCCAATTGCCGGCAGCGTGGAAAAGAACGCCAGAATGAGAATTGTCGGGCAAACCGACGATTTTGAACGCATCGTACAGACCTCCAAGACAAAAAGCGGAAAGAATACCCAAGCAAGAGTCTATTATGCCAGGGGGGAGGTTGCAAGGTAGGGTTCAGGCTCAAGGCTTTGCCGGTGGTAGCGGGGCCTTTAGAGTACGATTCGCATCCACGCGATCGACCACTTGGAGAATGAACCGCACGCGCTGCGTGGGTGTGGTCTGCGCCTCCGGCAATCGCTGCTGCTGCTCGGCTGGCTTCTCGTCCTGCTGCGCGGGCGCATTGGCAGACGACTTCGGTTCGGCAAGCTGCCGACGACTGTCTGCCTCCGGCGTGGCGACGTTTGACGTCGCAGCGGCCGATTGAATCACCGGCGGCGAGAACGACTCCGGTTTTTGTGCAATCTGTTGCAAGACCTCGAAGACCTGTGCGCTCGTGGCATCAATATCATACACCATCGGCGGCAGGCCCCCCGCTTGCGCGACGTTGCCGGAGACCGGCCCAAACGGAGGCGTTTGTGCGACGTCCGCATTGCGGTAGTTGTCGGCAGCTTTTGCGGAAGCCGTTTGCCCATCGACAACATTCGCCGGTGCCTTCGCGTTAATCGTACCGCCGCTGACATTGGTGATTTGTGTTTGCGAGTTGGGCGTCAAGTTCTGCGAATAGTTCAGCGTGCCCGATTGGTTGCCGTTGTCGAGAGTCTGGTTCTGTGCGAGGGGTCCGTTCCGCGCGGAATGGTTGTAACCGTAATTGCCCATTGTTGCGCCTTGGGTTGTGGCACTATTTTGTGCGGAGAACGAGTTGGCGGCAATGCCGCCGCCATTCGCAACGGTCGTATTGGCAAATCCGTTTTGCTGCAAATAACTGCCGGCCCGATTACGATTTCTGGCTTCGGGGCTTTGCTGATCGATCAGACCGGTTCGCGTCAGCAGGCTCTCGAACGACTTTTGCCGCGCGGCTGACTCGGAAATGTCGCAGCTAAAAACGAGCGATGGAGCAATCGTCTGACGCGCGTTGACACCCGATAGTACGATTGCCGGCTGCTGGCCTGCGCCGAGCCCGCCCCCCTTACCGACTGCACGCGAGTCGTTGAAACCGGTGCCGTTCATCAAGAGATCGCGATTTTGAACCGCTGCATTTGCCCGACTGAGTGCCGCGACCGATCCGACAGGTTCCCCGGGCGGATTTTGGTCCGCTTCGGGTCGATCCGCGGATGACTTCATTGCTAGAGAACTTACCGCCGCAGAATCTTTTTTGGCGGCGAGCTCGCTGGGACCGGCGGCCGCGTTCGCTTTTCTCAGGGCTACCCCTTTTTTCGCCGCAACGCCCGGAACTTCCAACTTGGCAACTTCCTCTATCGCTGACTCTTTTACGGACTCTATCGCTTTTTCGTCGCGCTTGGAATCGCCATGCATGCCGCGCGATCTGTCGCTCGGGGCATCTTTGGCGAGCATCGACGGGGCGGCGGGCATCAAGGTGGCGGCCGCTGAGGAGGCACCGGCAGGCGGCATCGCAGCAGGGGGCGACACGCCCTCGGACGTCGCGATCGACTTGGGCGAGAAGCGGTTCGCTGGCAGGGCAACGGGGACCACCGGCTTGGTTGAATCCATGCCGTCCTCAATTTGCTTTGCCACCTTATCGCCGGCTGCCAGAGAATACAGTTGAGGCGACTGCTTTTTCGCACGCAGTTCTGTCGTTTGTGCGTTCGCAACCGCCGTAGATTCAGAAATCTCCTTCTCGCTCTTATTCTCGTAGGTCATGGCCACACGCCCCGGCATCTTTTGCTCGGGT
>JANXOJ010000108.1 GCA_025353625.1 Planctomycetota bacterium
TTTGCAGTTCACCTGGCGACCAAAAGGAGTGTCTTGCGGCAAAATCTGTCGTAGGATATATTCGAGAGTGGGCCAATCGGCTGCGTTCAATTGGGGTTCTGCATTCGCGGACAACAGCATGGGGATTGGTCGATCGGTTGACGGAGCTCGTTGGGCATTGCAAGCCGTCGAGTGAGTCGGGTGCCATTTGCCTAATTGGGAAAGCGAAACAATGCGTTCTTATAAGCGGTCGGCCTTCACACTCGTTGAGCTTCTCGTCGTCATCGCGATTATTGGCATCCTCATCGGCCTGTTGTTGCCGGCAATCAATGCGGCGCGCGAAGCGGCACGCCGCGCCCAGTGTCAGAATAACGTCAAGCAGCTTGCCCTGGCAACACTCTGTTTCACCGAGGCGCGCAGCATCTTCCCGCCGAGTTGCACTTGGAAGAACGACGATCCCAGCACGCTGGAGGGCGGGCGCGACAATTGGGTCATCATGATCCTGCCCTACATGGAATACAACGCACTCTACAAGCAGTTCAACCACGATCTGCCCATCTCCGATAAATCGAATGAAGCTGCGCGCGCGACGATTGTTCGCGAGATGCTCTGTCCGTCGGACACCTTTAACCGCAAACCGTTTAACGGTACTTCCGGTCAACAAACGTCGAAAATGGGCGACAACTGGGCGCGAGGCAACTACGCCGCCAATGGCGGACTGGGGTTCTTGAGCAAGACCAGGGATTCGGCGCGCGACGAGGGCGGTGCCGCGACCAAAGGCTGGATCGATCCGACGCTTCGCGGCATCATGGGATCGGGTTGTGCTCTCAAACCGTCCCAGGTCACCGATGGTTTGAGTCACACGATCCTGGTGGGCGAACTCCGCGCCGGACTCACGTCCTACGACTGTCGCGGTGTCTGGGCCATGTCGGGCGCGTGCCCCAGCAGCATTTGGGCCGTGGCTAGCTACCTCGGTTACGACGACTATGGCCCGAACTGCCTAAATCCCAGGGCCGACGACAATGTGAATTGCGCGCAATTGAAAACGGAATTCGGAGGCGGCGACGAAGGGCTTATCACCGCTTGGATGCCCTGTTCGGACGGCAATTGGCCGAATTGGCAGCAAACGATGCGGTCGCTGCACTCGGGCGGCGTCTATTCCGCGATGGCGGACGGCAGCGTTCAATTCATCAACGATCTCATCGATTGTACGCCGCATTCCGACGGCAGTCGGACGGTTTGGGATAACCTTATCGCATCCGGCGATGGCAAGATCATCCCTTCCAGCGCGTTCTAAACCACCTCGCTCCACGGAACCGATGGAATGTCCCGCACACGCATTTTTATTACCGCTGCCAATACTGCACGTTTTTCTTTCTTGGTTGGCCTCCTGCCTTTTATGGCGGGCTGTTCCGGGAACGGTGATCCCTTCAGTTATGTGAAGGTCTACGGTACTGTGACCTACGCCGACGGCTCCCCGATCCCGGCTCAGAAAATCATGCTGAGCTTTGTATCGGAAACCGCGACGGTTATCGGCAAGGCCCATCCCCGCATGGCAACGTCCGTCATCGATTCGGCAACCGGGAAATTTCACTTCGTAACGTCCCACACGCCCAACGACGGCCTCTTGCCGGGAAAGCACAAGGTCACGATCACCGATCCGGATCACAACCCGCTGCCGGCGAATATCGTACCTGCCGAATATGCTGACTTTAAGAAGACTTCCCTGGAAGTTGATACGGACCACCTACCATTCGCAATCAAAATCGCCAAGCCTGGGGCGAATGCAAAAGCTAACCGTTAGTTCTCGAGCGTTGAAAAGTGTTACCGTCATCGGGCGAATCTGCGGATGAATACGTTGACTGGTTCGCTCGGCCAAGGAAGTTGCCGCTTGGCTCACCCCACGAGCGTTCCCATCACCGCCACCAATTCCTTCACGGCATCGACGCTCTTCTGGAAAGCCGCCTTTTCGCTCTCCGCTAGCTTCAACTCGATAATTCGCTCGACGCCCTTGGAACCGAGTACCACCGGCACGCCAACGTAGTACCCGCCCACGCCGTATTCCTTGTCGCAGTAGGCCGCACACGGGATCAATCGCTTTTTGTCGCGTACGATGGCTTCCACCATTTGCGTCGTCGCCGCCGCCGGGGCGTAGTAGGCACTGCCGGTCTTCAGATACTTGACGATCTCCGCGCCGCCATCGCGGGCACGCTGGACGATTTGTTCCAGGCGCTCCGGGGCAATCAGTTGCGTGATGGGGATTCCGCCCGCCGACGCACAACTGGCCAGAGGCACCATCG
The DNA here is from genome assembly GCA_025353625.1 of Planctomycetota bacterium. Taxonomy (GTDB): domain Bacteria; phylum Planctomycetota; class Planctomycetia; order Pirellulales; family Thermoguttaceae; genus JANXQG01. The sequence goes on from JANXOJ010000108.1 coordinate 2,280, forward strand.
TGTCGCCGTGCCCTCCGAGGAGCATCGCGGAAACGTCCTCGACGCTTACTTTCAATTCCATCGCCAGAAACGCTCG
>JANXOJ010000200.1 GCA_025353625.1 Planctomycetota bacterium
CGCTGTTGGCGTTGAAGCCGCAATTGGCCGTGGGGCTGGTCCTGTGGATGCTCGTGCGGCGCGACGTCCGCACGCTCTTGGCCTTGGCTGCCGGATTCTCGATCCAAGCCGGCGTCGTCGCCGCCGTGCTCGGCATCGGAATCTGGTTCGATTTCCTCCATGCCCTGCCGGGGATCGCCGCCGTCACGCGCGCCTATCGCTACTCGCCGCTCTTCGAGCAGTCGTTCGCCGGGATTGCCAGCAATCTCCTCTGGATGTCCGGTTTTCAAGGCAGTGGGCAAGTGCTGGCCATGAAGATCGTCCACATCCTTGCGGCGGGAACGGCGGCCATCTTGCTCTGCCGCGTTGTCGGCGTCGTGCAACCGTGGCGGAAGGATGTGCCGCCGGAAAAGGCAAACTACGAATACGCTTGCGGGCTGTTGTTCATGATCGTTTACCCACCGTACTTTTTGGTTTACGATTTGACGTTGCTGGCCGTGCCGCTGATCTTCCTTTGGTCGTCACCGGCTTGGCGGATGGGCACGATGCTATTTGTGACGATGACGACGCTCGTGGCCAACCTCTCGTTCACGAGCGGCTTTAGCCTGACGCCGTTGGCGATTCTGGCCTCAATGCTGGTCTTGGCGGTGCAGGCGAAATGTACAACGTTCAACGTACGAACTTCCATGAGCGATGCCCAACCAACGGTTTCCATTCATTGATCCTTGAACCTTGAATATTTTTGATTGTTTTATTTGACTTCTGAAAAGTCCGACATAGGTTTGCAATAGAGGAAAGTTGCTGCAAGGAAGTTTAAGAGTTTCAAGTTTCATTTACAATCCGGAGATCGGCGTACAAGCCCGTTGATCGCCGAAGTGGAGGTATCGACCATGAATTCGCTTGCCCTGAAGGTGCGTAATTTTATCGTTTCGGAAGACGGCCCCACCGCGGTTGAGTACGCGGTCATGCTGTCGCTGATTATCGTGGTGTGCTTGACCGCCATCACGACCATTGGCAGCAATGCCAGCAGCGTGTTCTCCAAAGTCGCCAACTCGATTCACTAATCGCGTGCGACGCGGCTTTCAAAGTCCGGCCGTTCGCGGTCGGACCGAGCCCAGACAACAAACGGAATTCCCCTTCCTCGCAAGTTCGTCGGAAGGGGATTTTCGTTTCTTGAGGGGCCGTTTGCGGAGGTTTGTTCTGGAAAAATCCGCCACTTGCTGCCCGCCCGATTTGACTTCCGCCGGATGCGACCTACTTTACAAGTGACCGGAGACGTGCGTGCAAGGATGCTCATTTAACATTTTTAATTTGCCGGTGGTTTGGCGAACGCCAGGGCCGGATTAAAGGGAGGTTTGTTATGGGTTCGATTGCTACGAAGTTGCGTAATTTCATCGTTTCGGAAGATGGTCCTACCGCAGTCGAGTACGCGGTTATGCTATCGCTGATTATCGTGGTCTGCTTGACGGCGATCACCACCATCGGCAGCAATGCCAGCAGCGTCTTCTCGAAAGTCGCCAACTCGATTCACTAATCGCTCAAAATGCTTCGCTTGCCTTCAATTCCAAGAAACGAAGGCGGCGAAGACGAGCCAGCGGAAGTCCCCTCCGGCGCACTTGTCGTGCCGACAGGGGATTTTTCGTTTCACGGCAAGCACGATCGTCTCGCTCTGCCAGATGAATACAAAAATCAACGCCCTTTCATTTGACGGGACCAGATTACCGACCTAACTTTGTTGAGTAGACGGCAGATCCCTACTCGACGAGACTATTTTGCCATCGCTGTCGGAAGCAGCCCAAGACAATTCACGATGAAATCGCTCCTCGTAAAAATCGGAAACTTCCTTCATTGCGAAGATGGCCCCACAGCGGTGGAGTACGCGATCATGCTTTCGCTGATCGTCGTGGTCTGCCTGATGGCGATCACCACCATCGGCACGAAATCTTCGAGCGTCTTCTCGAAGGTTGCCAACTCGGTTCACTAAGCGAAGATCAAAGTCGACAAGAACGTAATCATGTATCTCGCAGTCCCCATCGAAATCCATCATCTGGCCGCACAATCGATGCTGATCCTGTTCGGTGCCGTTTGGGCCGTCTGGAACGCGATCTGCTTCGCCCGCTAATTAACTATCCTTTACCCGTCCTAACCCCACACGACCATCATGCCCCACGGAATCCTCGAAAACTGGCCAATTTGGCTGCTCAGCGTCATCCTCGTTATCGCCGCCGTCATCGACGGCTGGAAACTTAAAGTTCCCAATTGGATCACCTTCCCGATGATCCTCATCGGTTGGTCGGCGGGGGCCTATATGCACGGCTTTGCCGGGCTTGGCTGGAGCATGGCGGGCACGGCCGTGGGGCTGGGGCTATTGCTGCCTGCCTATGCCATCGGCGGCATGGGTGCCGGCGACGTAAAGCTCATGGCCGGCATCGGCGCATGGGTTGGGGCGACCGCGACGGTCTACGCCTTTTGCGTCTCCGCCGTTTTGGGCGGATTGATTGCCGTGGCGATGGTTCTTCTGCGCGGCCGCTGGCAGCACCATTCGGCCCAGTTCTTTAAGATCGTTGACGAGATACTGGTCATCCGCAACGTCGATGCCCTCTCCGCCATCGCCGCCGAACGGAAAAGCACGATGATGCTCTTGCCCTACGGAATTCCCATTGCGTTGGGGACAATTGCCTATTTTGCCTGGGCGGGGATGTTGTTGTAGGTGCCGGTACCCACACCGAGCGTGGGAACTCGGAAAAACTAGAGAAGCTGTGTCGAGTTTGCCGATTAAGATGATGCGGAGTTGTTTCCCCGCGTGAGGCGACACCGCTTTTCAGCTTTAGAGTTTAACGCCTGCAACAATTAGATCGCCCTAACGCAGTTGTAACGATTGTGTCAGTATCGTGGTTCGTAGCGGATGCTTCGCATTGTTTGAAGATACGGCCCCTCCAATGCCAATGTTTGTAACGAGAGAACCGCGTTTGCCGGAAACAACGAACTTACACGGCGAAACGATCCGGCAACGAGCGGCGATTCGCTCGATCGAGGAATTTGACGAGGCGGCTACTTTGGCCGCCCACGAGATGATGGCCTAAGACGGGATTGAGTCATGCGAGGCAAATCAATTGCTCTGCTGGTTTTGGCACTGGGCTGCGGTCTGGTGGCATCGCTGGGTATTACCCAGGTGATGGCCAAGCGCGGCGATGCAACAGGCCCGAGCGAGACCGCGCCCGTGCTCGTCGCAACCTCGGATATCGGTATCAATGCCAACATCACCAAAGAGATGGTGAAAATCGAGCAGTGGCCCAAAGATAAGATACAAGCCGGCGCGATTGCGCGTCTTGAGGATGCCGAAAATCGCCGTGCCCGACAGAAAATTTTTGCCGGCGAGCCGCTGATTGAGCCTCGGTTGATGACGCGCGGTGAAGTCGCCACCGACGGCCTGATTCCGAAGGGCTACCGCGTGGTTTCCATTCGCGTCGATCCGGTGGCTAGCCATAGCGGCCTGCTCTTGCCCGGTGCGCGCATCGACCTGCAATTGTTCATTCAAGCCAACTCCAATACGGGCGTGGGCGAGACGATCTGCCGCACCATACTCCAAGACATCCGCGTGTTCGCGGTCAACGATGTCGTCAGCCTCGAGTCGCCAGATCCAAAACAGCCGGAAACAAAGTCGATCCAGGGAAAAACGGTCTCCCTTTTGGTGACGCCATCGCAAGCCGAAACCGTTACGCTGGCGGGCGAAATGGGCCAGCTACGGCTCACGCTACGAAACAATGAAGACAACGAACAGGGGAAGCCGCCGGGTGCCGTGGTTCGCGGACTGCTCGCCGGAATCGATGGCTCGCGGCGAGCCAATGAAGACCCCGATGCCAAGATGAAGGCCGATGGGTTCCTCAGTGCCCTCAACGGTTTGAAGCGAACGCTGGCCAACGCCGCTGCTCACAAGGAAGGCCAACCCATTCCGCGTCCCACGGCGGAACCCGCTCGATGGCCCATGAAGGTCATCGTCGGCGGCAGCGTTAACGATGTCGTGTTGGTCGGCAGCCCGGCCAACGCCGACGGGAATTGGTCGACCAGCGGGCAAATTAACTATCCGACGCCCAAATCATCGAACGACAGTGCCGGGGGCAAGCTGCCGTCCATGCCCGGACCGACTGGCCCCGGCGAAAGTGGAAAGCCTGCAAGCGACGGCCCATCACTGCAACTTCCGAAAATGACCAAGCCCGCAGGTAAGTCGGCTTAATAGGACTTGCAACGATCCAGGGCAGGAGCCCGAGGAAGAGGAATTCAAGGATGAACGGATCACAACTGCGAAACCTTCGACGGCTGTTTGCCGGTTTGCTACTTCTCGCGGCAGGAATCGCGGTGGCGCGTCCGGCCACTGCTCAGCCCCCCGTCGTAATACCTCCCGGCACGCCCATCGGCACCGGTGCGGCAACCGCCAACTCGATGCCGGCTAGCCCGATCTACCGGGTTCAAGGAGTCAACGACCGCCTGAAGATGGTGGTCAACTCGAGCCGCTTCATTACGCTGGACAAACGGATTCCCCAGGTCCAAGTCAACAACCCGGACATCCTGGAAGTGCAGCCGATGTCGCCGAATCAGGTGCAGATTTCGGCCAAACGAACCGGCGTGACGCAAGTCAACCTGTGGGGCGAAGACAAGCAGATTTATACGGTCAACGTGATTGTCGTCGGCGACTCCGAGGAACTGGCTCAAATCCTGCACGAGGCGTTCCCCAAGACCGCGCTGAAGATCGTTTCGCTCAACAATTCCGTCATGATTTCCGGCTACGTCGACCAACAGGACGCCGTACCCAAGATTATCGCCATTGCCGAGCAGTATTACCCCAAGGTGCTTAACGATATGGTCGTTAGCGGCGTGCAGCAGGGCCTCTTGCACGTCAAGGTGATCGAAGTCTCGCGGACCAAACTGCGAAACATGGGCTTCGATTGGGCGCACGTCAGCGGCGGCGGAAATCTCGTCATGTCGGGCGTGAATGGGCTGTTGACGACAAGTTCCGGCGGACCCTTCGGCGGGCCGGGAGCGGCGCCCGATAACGTTTTGAAATTCAGCATGTTAAATGGCGGAAGCGCCTTCTACGGCGTACTCAATGCACTGCGCGAGGACAAGTTGGCCAAGATACTTTCCGAGCCGGACCTTGTGGCCATCAGCGGCCGTCCGGCCTACATGCTCGTCGGCGGTGAATTGGGCTATGCAATCACAAGCGCTCTTAATGGCACCGTGGTCGGCTTCAAGGAATATGGCACGCGATTGGACTTCGTGCCCACCTTGCTCGGCAATGGGCGGATGAAGCTCGACGTCCGCGCCCGAGTCAGTCAGCCCGACGCCGCCAACAGCGTCCAAGGTATTCCGGCCATCAAGACCCGCGAGGTCGAGACGGGCGTGGAGCTGCG
>JANXOJ010000212.1 GCA_025353625.1 Planctomycetota bacterium
GCCCAGCAAGACCGCTTCATGTTCAAGGTATACGTCAAATATCCGAACTTCCAGGAGGAGTTTGAAGTTGCCCGGCGGACGACGACCGTGATGACCGATACCATTGAGGCGGTGCTTACGGCAAAAGAAATTCTCGATTTGCAGCGGATCGTTCGCGAGGTACCGATCTCGGACCACATCATCCGCTATGCCCTGGCGTTGGTGCGGCAAACCCGCGTCCGCGAGACGGGCGTGCCGGACTTCGTGGGCGACCAAGTCATCTGGGGCGCCGGTCCTCGTGCCGTGCAGTTCTTGATCCTCGGCTCCAAGGCCCGCGCGCTCTTGCAGGGTCGCACGCATGTGACGTGCGAAGATATCCAAACGCTGGCCAAGCCGGTTCTGCGGCATCGCATGGTATTGAGCTTCACCGCCGAAAGCGAAGGCGTCACCACCGACCAAGTGATCGATCGTATTGTTTCCTCCACCCCCACGCGCGAAGATGAACTGACCCGCGATGCCCGATTCCAGAAAATTTTTGCATCCTGAAGCGATCAAGCGGATTGCGCGGCTCGATCTCCGCGCCCGTCATATCGTCGAAGGTTTCCTCTCCGGCATGCACCGCAGTCCTTACTTCGGGCAGTCGATCGAGTTCCGCCAGCATCGCGAATACACGTTCGGCGATGACCCTCGCTATATCGACTGGAAGGTCTGGGCGAAGCAGGATCGCTATTGCGTCAAGCAGTTCGAGGAAGACACCAACCTTCGCGGCACGCTACTGGTTGATGTCTCCGGCAGCATGCGTTACGGTCGCGGGGCAATGAACAAGTACGAGTATGCCTGCACCATCGCCGCCAGCCTCGGCTACCTGCTGCTTCGCCAGCAAGATGCGGTCGGCTGCGTCTCGTTCGATGAGCGGGTCCGCATGACGGTGCCGCTTCGCACGCGCAGAAATCATCTGGAGTCGGTCCTTCAGGCCCTGGAGGTCAGTTCGCCCCGCGAGAAAACCGATATGTACCCCATCCTTCGCGAAATCACGGAAACGTTTCCGCGTCGGGGGATGATGATGCTGATTTCCGATTTGCTTTCCGACCGCGAGGGACTTTTTCGCGGTCTGAAACTGCTCCGCAGTCGAGGGCACGACGTCATGGTCTTCCACGTTCTCGACGACGATGAGCTCGACTTCCCTTTCGGCGGGCCAACCCGATTCGACGGCCTGGAATCTCCCGACATCGTGCGCTGCAACCCCCGCGCACTTCGCGACGGCTACCTCAAGGCGATGAACGACTTTTTGGAAGAAGTCCGCCGCGGCTGCACGCGGAACAACGTCGATTACGCGCTCCTCCGCACCAGCCAACCTCTCGACGCCGCCCTAGCCGCATATTTAAGCAACCGGCTGGGAATGCACCATAAGAATAGAGGATAGAACGTCCCCCCATGCTCCCCCTCGTACATCCATTCACCTGGGCTCTGTCGCTCATCGCGATTCCCGTAGTGATCCACTTGATCAACATGATGCGGCACCAGCGCGTCGAGTGGGCCGCCATGGAATTTCTTTTGCTGAGCCAGAAGAAACATCGTACCTGGGTGATTCTCAAGCAACTCCTTTTGCTCTTGCTGCGAATGTTGGCCATCGCGGGCGTGGTGCTGGCCTTGGCCCAACCGCTGTTGCCCGATCGCTGGGGCAATTTCCTCGGTTCCCAGCCGACGCACCATATCGTCGTTCTCGACGACAGCTTTTCCATGTCGGACCATTGGGGAGACACGACGGCCTTCGATCGAGCGAAGAAAGTCTTGGAGCGGCTCGGGGCGTCGGTCGTCCATCCGCAACAGCCGCAATCGTTCACACTGCTTCGGCTGTCCCACTGCGGGATGTTTGGCGAAGGGACCAAGCCCGACTTCCACAAGGAGAAGGTCGATTCCGAGTTCGCCGTTCGCCTTACGGAGAAGCTCCAGTCGATGCAAGTCTCCGAGACCGCCGCCGAGCCGTTGCCCGCCTTGGAAGCCGTTCGGCAAGCATTGAGCGAAGACACCGGCGAGCGTCGCATCGTTTATTTTCTTTCCGATTTCCGCGCCCGCCAATGGGACAAGCCCGACGAGCTGAAAAAGCGGCTCTTGCAACTCGACGAGAGCCACGCCGAAATCCGCTTGATCGATTGCGTTGCGGGCGATGCGTCGCGGCCGAATTTGGCGATCACTTCGCTGGAGCCGGAAGAAGGCATCCGCGCTGCCGGGGTCCGTTGGCGGATGCAAATCACCGTGCGGAACTTCGGCCCCACGTCGGTCAGGAACATTCCGGTGTACTGGTCGGCCGACGGCAAAGCCGGCCCGCAAGTGGTGATCGATGAAATTCCCGCCGGCGATACCGCGCGGCAGTGGTTCGATGTCGTCTTCCCCACGGCGGGCGAGCACCTGTTATCCGCCCACCTCGATGCGGACGCCGTGCTTGCCGATAACGTCCGCCACGCTCGAATCGATCTGCCGGTCGATGTGCCCGTACTGCTCGTTGACGGTGAACCGGCGGCGCGCGATTCCAAGTTTGTCGCCTGGTCGCTGGTCCCCGGCGGCGAGGTTCGCACGGGCGTTCGCGCATGGATTGAAACCCCGCGTTACCTTGCGTTGAAGCCGCTGGACGAGTTCGGGGCCATCAGCGTCGCTAACGTCGATCGGCTCGACCGCTCGGCCATCGAAGCCTTGGAAAAATATGTCTCGGCCGGTGGCGGATTGATCTTCTTTGTGGGGCCGCAAACCCGTAGCGACTTCGTCAACCGCGAATTGTATCGCGACGGCAAGGGTCTCTTCCCCGTTCCGCTGGCGAATCCGGAATCGTTGCCGGTCGATACGCTGGACAAAACGCCCGACGTGCAATCGGGCGAGCATTTCATTTTTCGTTTCCTGGGCAATCATCGTGCCGACCACCTCTCGAAGATTCTCGTCAAGCAGTATTTCACGGTGTCGCCCGACTGGATTGCCAAAAATGATCCCTCGACCCGCGTTATCGCGCAGCTTCGCAATCGCGCGCCGCTGCTGGTGGAGAAGAGCCACGGTCGCGGTCGCGTGATGGCGTTTCTCTCCACGGCATCGCCGAGTTGGAACAATTGGGCCTCGAACAGCGAGACCGTCTCCTTCCCGGTTGTCGTGCAGGAAATCGTGGCTTACCTCAGCCATCGACCTTCTACCGGTGCATCGTATTTGGTCGGCGAGCCGATTGCGGTCAAGCTCGATCCGGCCAAGTATCAACCGACGATTCATTTCGCCGGACCCGGCGGCGGACCATCGGCAACAATCGACGCCGCCGTCGATGCTCCCGCAAAGGGTGCTTCCAATCAACTGGCAGCCTCGTTTGCTCGAACCGAGAAGAGCGGTTTTTACGAAGCCCTGTTGACGCAAACGACGGGCAAGGGCGAGACCCGCCACTACGCCGTGAACGTCGATCCGGCCGAAGGCGATCTCAAGGCCCTTGCCGGTGCGGAACTTGCGGCCCGCTTGGCACCGGCGGTGAAGTATCAATTCGATTACGCGGACAGTTTTGAGACCAAGATCGACGAGACGGCTGGCCGCAACCTGGGAGATTTGTTGATCTATCTGTTGATTGCCGCGTTGATTGGCGAGCAGTTGCTGGCTTGGTCGCTCGGCTATCATCCGATCGGTTCCAATAAGGCATCGAGCCGTCGAGCAGCTCCTTTGATGCAAGGAGGCGCGCTATGATTCCAAACACTTGGCTGCTTTTGGCGGAAGCCCCCATCAAAACGAAATTTGAATGGGGCCGCATTCAAAACGAATACGACTGGCTGATCTACGGCGGAATTTTGCTTGCGATTCTCGGCGTGGTCTTCGCCATCTATCGGCGCGATACCTCGGAACTGCCTTGGTGGTTGAAGGCATTGCTGCCGCTGCTCCGCGCGGCGGTCTTCGTCGGCCTTCTAGCGGTCTACTTGCAGCCCCACTATCGCAGCGAACGCGAAGAGCATTACGATAGCCGCGTCCTGCTGCTCGTCGATACGAGCCTCAGCATGGCCCGCCCGGATGCGGAAGGCAGTTCCTCGCCCGGCCAGACCCGTTTGCAGCAAGTGGCCGCCGGGCTGGACGACACCGATTTTATCGCGCGCCTTCGTAAGAAGCATAAAGTAAGCGTGGTACCGTTCAACAACACCTTGGACCGTGCGCGGCGCGTGGAACTGTCGAAAGATATTCCCGCGGCCGCGACCGATGCGGATACTAAGGAAAGCGATGCGGCGGAAGGTGCCAAGCCGCAGTCGGCCGAGCAACGGATGATGGCTCCGCAGTGGCGTAAGCATCTCGTTCCCGGTGGTACGGAGACGCGGCTCGGCGATGCTCTGGAGCAACTGCTTCGCGAGGAGCGCACCACGCCGGTTTCTGGAGTGGTTCTCATTAGCGACGGCGGACTGAACGCCGGTGCCTCGGTCGATACGGCTTTGGAACTGGCCCGCGAGTCGCACATTCCCATCCACACCATCGGCATTGGCTCGGAGAAAAAGCCGATCAGCGTCCGAGTCGCCGACTTCAACGTCCCACGGCGAGTTTTTCCCGGAGATCGCTACACGGTCGATGGGGCGATTCAAGGGCAAGGGATGTCGGGCCGCACGGCGACGGTCGAGCTTCTGGCTCGCGAGGGCGAAGCGGCCAAAGACCCTCTCCAGCGCGGGCGGGGCGAGGTCGTCGATCATCGCGAGGTGGTCATGGCCGGTGACGGAGAGGTCGTGCCGGTCCACTTCGACATCGTGCCCGACAAACTGGGAACGCGCACGCTCTGTCTCCGCGTCCAAACGCCGTCGGGCGATCTAAGCCCCGGCGAAAAGTTCCGCGAGCGCGAGGTCGAGGTTTCCGATCATAAGACGAAAGTTCTGCTCGTGGCCGGTGGCCCCATGCGCGACTACCAATATCTCCGCACGATGCTCTTTCGCGATCGTTCGGCAACCGTCGATGTGCTGCTGCAATCGGCCCAGTCGGGCATGTCGCAGGAGGCCACCAAGATTCTCGACGACTTCCCCGCCACGCGCGAGGCGATGTTCAGCTACGATTGCCTCGTCGCCTTCGATCCCAATTGGCAGGCCCTGAGGCCGGAGCAGGTCGATCTGCTTTTCGACTGGATCGATAAGGATCGCGGCGGCATGATCGCCGTCGCCGGGCCCGTGTATGCGGGGCGGACGTTTGAGGGCTGGGTGCAAGACCCCGAGATGTCCAAAATCCGCAAGCTCTATCCGGTCGAATTCAACCATGCCCTGACCTCGCGGAGCAACGTCGTCTTCGGCGGCGAAGAGCCGTGGCAACTCGATCTCTCCCGCGAAGGTCTCCAGGCTCAATACCTCTGGCTGGGCGACACGGCCGAGGCATCGCAACAAGCGTGGGTGCAGTCGCCGGGCATCTACGGCTATTGCCCGGTGCGCGATAAAAAGGCCGGTGCCACGGTTCTGGCCCGCTTCTCGGACCCTCGCACCGCTCAATCGGGCGAGCAGCCGATTTATATGGCCGTGCATCGCTACAGCGCATCGCCCGTCCTCTATATCGGCAGTGCCGAGACGTGGCGGCTGCGGCGCGTCGATCCGGCCCTGTTCGAGCAACTTTGGACCAAGCTCATTCGCTTTGCATCACAAGAACACCTCCGCCGCCAGTCGTCGCGCGGTTCGCTTTCCATCGATCACGATCAATACACGGTCGGCAGTTCCGTGGAAATCAGGGCACAACTATTGAACGCGCGGATGCAGCCGTTGACCGACCCCAACGTAACGATGCTGGTTAGCCGCAATGGCGGCACGCCCAAGCCGGTGGGTATGGTCCCCGATCCGACCCGCGCCGGTCGTTACCTCACGCAATTCGCCGTGCTGGAGGCGGGCGATTATCGTCTCGATCTCCGCCTGCCGGAAAGTGCCGACGAGCACCTCGGCCAGAGTTTCGTCGGCATCGTGCCCCGACTGGAGGAAGAGAACCCCCAGCGCAACGTGCCGCTATTGAAAGAAATCGCCAAAAAGACGGACGGAGTTTATTACACCAGCTTGACCGACGCCCTAAGCGGCCCGGCGACCTCGGCGGTTCCGTCGCTCGTCGATAGTCTGCCGGACGTCACGCGGCACGAATCGATTCCCTTGGCCCCCAAGCCGGAGGACGAGCGGAACTGGCTCCGCTGGATGCTGATCGCCCTATGCGGAGTATTGTGTTTTGAGTGGCTAGTCCGCCGCCTCGCGAAACTGGCATAAGATATAATAAATAGACTCCCCTCTCCCCTAAGCGGGATTGGGGGGAACGACCGATTGAAACAATGGCAACTGTAGAACACGAACCATCGACGCGACTATCGCCTGCCGTGCGTTTGCACCTCGCCGGCCTTCGCGGGCATATCCGCCGCTATGTCTGGCTGGAAGGTCTGGCGGCAGCGGTGGTCTGGCTTGGACTGTCGCTGTGGGGCAGCTTGGCCCTCGATTGGTGTCTTGAACTCCCCCTGCCAGTGCGTGCCGTGCTGCTTGCGGCAGTCGTCGGCGGGTTAGTGGTCGTTCTCTTTCGCTACATCCTCCATCGGGCGTTCGTGCCGATGAGCGACAGCAGCATGGCGACCCTCTACGAACGGAAGTTTCCGCAGTTCAACGATAGCCTGCTGACCACGGTCACGCTGGCTGGACGATCCGCACACGAATCGGGCTACAATCCGGCCATGCTGGGAAATACCCGAGCGTTAGTCGAAGATCGGCTCCGTGAAGTCCATCCCGGCAAGGTCATCAATCCCTATCCGCTACGTCAAAAGACGGTCCTAGCCGCATGCCTCCTAGGCAGCATCGCCCTACTGACGCTTGTGGCTTCGCCGATCCTGGAACTTTGGGCACAACGCAACCTATTGCTCGCCAACAAATTTTGGCCGCGACACATCCGCTTGCAGCCTCTGGGCTTTAACGACGGCATCGCCAAGGTGGCTAGCGGTGCCAATTTCGAGCTTCGAGTTCAGGCGTTCCAGGGCGATGCGAGCGTGCCGCTGATTCCCGATTCGGCGGAAATCCGCTACCGCGTCGATGCCGGCAGCCGCGGGCGTTATACCATGCAGTCGATTGGCTCCGGCGGCAGCATCGCCGCGACCGGCAGCGGCGGTGCGGCCCAGGTCTTGCGCGAATTCCGCCATACGTTCCCCGGCGTCCTTTCCACGATCCATTTCGACGTCATCGGCGGCGACGCACGGCTCCGCGACCTGGTCTTGCAAGTCGTCCCCAATCCGGTCTTGAACGAATTGAAACTGCACTACGAATATCCGTCCTACATGGAGCGCACCTCCGCGCCGCAAACGGTTGCCGGGGCTATGCCCGTGCCTGTGGGAACGCGTCTAACCGTCACCGGAACGTCCAACAAAGCGTTGGAAGCGGTTCGCATCGATTGCCCGGCCGCCGAGAAGCGTGCGGCTTGGTCGCAAGATATCTCGGGCACCGAGCTAGGCGATGCACGGAACACATTTTCATACACGTTCGATCCATTTCCAAGCGCGCTTGCGCCGACAACAACGGGCGCATCGATTAAGACGGCATCGCAGGCGGCTCCGCCCCGCGACTGTCTGCTATTGTTTACTCTCCACGATACCGACGGCATCAAGAGCCGCGAGCCAATCCCCTTGGCCCTCGTCGCCGTGCCCGACGAGCCGCCGGAAGTCAAGCTCCGCCGCAACGGCATCGGCAACGCCATCACGGCCAACGCTCGCTTGCCGGTCACCGGCAAGATCACCGACGACCACGGGCTTGCGAAAGCTTGGTTCGATTACACCGTCTGGTTTGAAGGTAAGGACGCCAAGAAAACGTCCGCCACGATTCCACTCGCCGACCTGCCGCGCCATCCGCAAGAATTCGTCGTGCCGGAAGCCGCCATGGAAGCTGCCGATGCAAAACTGGCGCGCGGGCAGAAAATGCTGCTCACCGTACGAGCGTCGGACCTATGTACTCTTGGTGCCGGGGCAAATATCGGCAGCAGCGAGTCGTGGCAAATCGATGTCGTTTCCGCCGATGAACTGCGTTCGATGCTTGAAGCCCGCGAACTGGTGCTGCGGCAGCGATTCGAGTCGATCGTTCAGGAAATGACCGAAACCCGCGACCTTTTGCTGAAAAAAGAGTTCTGGCCGATGGACCAGGACGCCCCGACGGTAAAGAATAAGGTAGCCGGTGCCGAGCCGGGCGAGAAGGCCGCCGTGGCCAAGGCGCTGACTGCCGAAGAAATGAAATCCAGGCGGCTGGAAAGCACGCTGATGGCCCTGCAAAACTGCCGCAAGAACGTTCAGGAAACGGTCGGCGTCGCCGAAGGGGTCGACGATATCCGTCTGCAATTGATCAACAATCGCATCGATACCGAGGAACTCAAGCTGCGGCTTGAAGGAGGCGTCGCCAAGCCGCTGCACCGCATCATCGACAATTTGTTCCCAATACTCGACCAACGCTTGGAAAGCCTGCAAGAGGTCGTCGCCGACGAAAAGCAAGGCCCCGACCGCCGCAACCTGGCCCGCCAGCAGGCCGACGAAATCGTCGTTGCCATGCGAAATGTACTCAGCCGCATGATGGCCATGGAAGATTTCAACGTAGCCGTGCTGGAACGGCTGCGTAAAATCATCAAAGTACAAGAAGACGTTACGAACCGCACCGAAAAGCGTCGCACGCAACGCATCAAGGATCTGTTGGAATAGGAGCCTCCGTCATGGTTGCACGTAAACAATGGTTGATCGTCGTCGGATTTCTCGGCTTGGCCCTGTCGCTAGCCGATGGGGCAACAGCCGCTCCATCGGTGAATGAAAAGCCTGCCGACAGTACCGCTCCGTCCAGTGCTGCTCCTTCCAAGGCCGCCCCAGCCAAAGAGCTCAAGGCCGAGAGCCTGCCGACTTCCCAACAGCAATTGAGCGAAGAATACAAGGACTTGGAAAAAGTTCTCACGCGGATGCGCGATCTCATTCGCCAGACCGATCCCAATCGCGCCGCTTTGATCGAAAAAGTGCTCAAGGAAAGCGGCGAGCGGCAGATCGACGGCGACTTCGACAAGATCGTCGAACTTCTCCAAAAGGATCAACTCAGCAGTGCCTTTGAAAAGCAGGGCAAAGTCGGCCAGGATTTGAAGTCGATCCTTGAAATGCTGGAGACCGAGAATCGGGCCAAGCGGCTCGAATCGGAGAAGGCCCGTATTCGTAAATACCTAGAGCGGGTCAACGCCATCATCCGCGAGCAGAAGGAGTTGCAAGGCCGCACAAATTTAGGGGATGAGATGAAAGGCCTAGCGACGCCGCAAGGGGGCTTGGCGAAGAAGACCGGCCTGCTTGCTAAAGACGTACACGATAACGAGGAGAAGGGAAAGGGAAATGGGAGTGGAGAAAAAAAGATAAAGGGAAAGGGTGAAGGCGAAGGTAAGGGCAAGGGGAAAGGTGAAGGCAAGGGCGAGGGTAAGGGCGAAGGGAAAGGTGAAGGTAAGGGTGAAGGGAAAGGCGAAGGGAAAGGTGAAGGTAAGGGTGAAGGTAAGGGTGAAGGTAAGGGTGAAGGTAAGGGTGAAGGTAAGGGTGAAGGTAAGGGCGAAGGTAAGGGCGAGGGGAAAGGTGAAGGCAAGGGCGAGGGGAAAGGTCAGGGTCAAGGGCAGGGTCAGGGGCAAGGTGAAGGTCAGGGGGAGGCTCAGGATCAGGCCCCCAATGCGCAACAGGATCCGCAGGATGAGAATCCGGCCCGCAAACGGCTCGATGCGGCCCAGGAGCACATGGATGAAGCGAAAAAGCACCTAGACGACGCGAAAAAGAAAGGAGCCCTCGACGAACAGGAGCGGGCACTTCGCGAGCTCGATCAGGCCAAGGCCGAGTTGGAAGAGATTCTCCGCCAGCTTCGCGAGGAAGAGATGAAGCGGCTTTTGGCCATGCTGGAAGCCCGCTTCCAAAAGGTTCTGCAAATCCAAAAGGAAATCTACGACGGCACGCTTCGCCTCGACAAGGTGCCGGTCGCGGAACGGTCGCACAGCCACGAAATCGAGTCGGGCCGGCTCAGCAATCGCGAAACGGAAATCATTACGGAAGTCGGCAAGGCCCTTGCCTTGCTCCGCGAGGAAGGCACCGCCGTGGCCCTGCCGGAGGCGGTGCAGCAGGTTCGCGAAGATATGCAGCAGGTAATGCACCGACTTGCCCAGAGCAAGACGGAAATCCTCACGCAAACGATAGAAACCGATGTCATCAAGGCTCATGAAGACATTATCGACGCCTTGAAAAAGGCCCGCGCCGACAACAAAAAGTCCAAACCCGGCCCATCACCCAACGGCCAGCCGCAAGACCCGCCGCTGATTGAGATGCTTTCCGAATTGAAGATGATCCGGGCCTTGCAGCTCCGCGTCAACCGCCGCACCGACCGCTACTCGAAGCTCATCCAAGGCGAACAGGCCGACAAGGACGACGTTCTCGATGCCTTGCAACAGCTCAGCAAGCAGGAAAGCCGGATCACGAAGGTGACGCGAGATTTGGAGTTGGGAAAGAACCAGTAGAAGAGGGAGAGATTGCAAAATGCAAATTGAGAAATGCAAATTGCAAATTATCGGACAGAAATCGCAAGGAAAGATCGCCAAACAGGAAGACCTTATGAACTCGCAAAACCGCTCGCGCCGCTCCCCTTTCATTTTGCAAAATGCAATTTGCAATTTGCAATTTGCAATCGCCATCCTCTACGCGTCTCCGGCTCTTTCCGCTCCCGCCGCCGGTCCCGGCGCCTCGCTGCCTACCTCCGATCCGATCGTTCGGAAGGCTCCTTCGTGGCTGCCGCCGCATGTCGCCGATGTAAAGACCCAGGCTATGGCATGGTTGGAGAAATCGTCCGCGGCTCCCGATGCCAAGGCCAAGGCTGCCGCGATTGTCGCCGCCATCGCCGACCCGGCTTCCGGAAATCAGCTTCTCGACCGCCTTGCCGAAGCCTTTGCAGCCGTCGATCCCAAGGTGGGGCAACTGATTGAAACCTGCTCGCATCCCCGCAGTCGCACCGCACTGCCCGACTTCGCATGGCTGACCGACTCCAAAACGGCCCCTTACATGGCCGCTAACATGCGGCTCTACTTTGGGCGTTGGCTCGTCCAAGGGCAGTGGTTTGAGGAGGGCCTGGAGCAGCTCGTCGGGCTGAAGACCGGTGAGGTCGTCGCGCCTGCGGAATTGCTTTTCTATCAAGGCGTGGTTTACCATCGCATGTTGAACAAGGAAGAAGGTCTCAAAGCGATCAACCTCCTGCTCGATGGGGCCGAGGCCAGCCCGCGGCGCTTCGTCGCGGTGGCCTACCTCATGCAGGCCGACCTCAACGCCCTCGATCCCGAGTCGCTCGACCACATCGCTCGGCGTATGGAGGACATCCAACGTCGGCTCGATCTGGGCCGCGGCGGTCCCAAGGTTCGCAAGGTCGAGGACGGCGTCGTCGAATCGCTCGACAAGATGATCAAGAAGATCGAAGACGAACAGAACAAGCAGCAGCAAAACCAGTCGAACTCGCTGAAGTCAAACAAGCCCGCACAAGACAGCACGCCTATGGGCGGCAAGGCCCCCGGTGATGTTGCCAAGAAGAACGTTGGCAACAAGAGCGGTTGGGGCGACCTGCCGCCCAAGGAACGCGACGAGGCCCTGCAACAGATGGGCCGCGAGTTCCCCTCGCACTATCGCGACGTCATCGAGCAGTACTTCCGTAAACTGGCCACGGAAGAGAATCCCGAACCGAACAACGAGAAAAAGTAAGAGAAGTATTAGGCACACTCCGTGTGCCGCCAATCGGACCCTTTTTTTCCCCGTTCCGATTGCGCTTACGGATTCGCGGCACGCGGAATGTGCCTAATAGATTGAAGATATTGAACATGATAGCATCCATTGGTTACCTATTGACGCTCTCGCTTGTGTCGGCCGATCCGCGGCCGGCGACCGCGCATCAGGTGGAAGTGCAACTCGTGCAGGGCGCGCGGATTTCCGGCGAGTTAGTCCAATGGAAGGACCAACAAATCCTCCTCGGTACATCGACCGGTGCCGCGACCGTAACGTCCCTCGAAGCGGCGACGATTGCCGCGATCGTTCCTAAGCCAGTCGCTGCACAGCCGCCCGAGAAGCCCCTCGAAAAACCTACACTGTGGCTCGATCTTTCCGATGGCTCCCGACTCGCCGCAACCGAATATACCGTGGTCGGGGCCCAGTCGAAGATCACCTTTGCCGACGGCGAGTCGCTGGAACTGCCCACGGCCGAAGTCGTTGCCGTCCGCCTGCAAGCGGCTTCCGACGCCGTCGCCTTGGAATGGTCGCGGATTCTAGGCAAGAAGATTCACGGCGACGTACTCGTGACCGCCAATCTCGATACCGTCGATTACCATCAGGGCGTGGTTCACGATGTTAGCGATAAGCTCGTTCAATTCGAGCTGGATGGCGAAACGTTGAAAGTCAAACGATCCAAAGTCTTTGGGCTGATCTATTACCGCGCCGACGCTGCCACGGCTCCCGCGTCGGCTTATACGATTGCCGATACGACCGGCTCGCGTTGGGTCGCCACGGCTGTGAAGTTCGATGGCAATAATATCGAATGGACCTCGCCCAGCGGTCGAACGCTCCACCGTAGTCTCGATCGAATCGCCAAGATCGACCTCTCCTGCGGCAAGATTATTTATCTGAGCGATCTCAAGCCCGATTCCGAGAAATACACGCCCTTCTTTGCAACCGAGCACGTCCTGCCCGGCCGCGACGAGTTCTATCGGGTCCACCGCGACCAGAACCTCGAAGGCAAGTCGATCCGCATTCGCGGGCAAGTTTACGCGAAGGGCCTTTCGATGCACAGCCGCAGCGAGGTTGCCTGGACGTTGCCCGGCAAGTTCAGTCGCCTGGAAGCGGTCGCCGGCATCGACGACGACGTCCGTCCGCAAGGCAACGTGAAATTGCGGATCCTCGGCGACGGCAAGCTGCTGCTCGAAAAGACCATCTTCGCGGTCGATCTCAAAGCCGACCCGCTGTCGATTGGGATCGATCTCTCCGGCGTCCGTCGGCTGGTGATTGTGGCCGACTTTGGCGAGAACCTCGATATCGGCGACCAACTCGATCTGGGCAATCTGAGGTTAATTAAATGAAATCGAGAGTCTATTTATCGTTGGTGCCGGCCCTCGTTGCAGCGGCAAGTTTTGCCCAAGCGGCCCAAGAGCCGCCGGCGGAAGTGCTTGCGGCCGAGTCGGCTCGCATCGCCGTCATGGCCAAAGCCAAGAATGCCGTTTTGGCGATCTTCGATGCCGCCGGGCAAGGGGGAGGGTCCGGTGTGGTTATAACGGCCGACGGCTACGCCTTGAGCAATTTCCACGTCGCCCAGCCGTGCGGCAACGCCATGAAGTGCGGCATGGCCGACGGTCGGGTCTACGATGCCGTGGTCGTTGGTCTCGATCCGACCGGCGACGTGGCCTTGGTCAAAGTGCTTGGCCGCAACGACTTCCCCCATGCCGAACTGGCCGACAGCGACCAACTTCGCGTCGGCGATCCCGTTTTCGCGATGGGCAATCCGTTTCTCCTAGCCACCGATTTTCAACCGACCGTCACCAGCGGCATGATCTCCGGCACGCATCGCTACCAGTTCCCCGACGGCACGCTATTGGAATACACCGACTGCCTCCAGACCGATGCCTCGATCAACCCCGGCAATTCCGGCGGGCCGCTCTTCGATAGCCAAGGCCGGGTCGTCGGCATCAATGGCCGCTGCTCGTTCGACAAGCGGGGCCGCGTCAGCGTCGATGTTGGCTACGCCATTTCCATCAATCAAATCAAGCACTTTCTGGGCTACCTCCACAGCGGGCGGATCGTCGACCACGCCACGCTCGGTGCCCGCGTGGTGGGCGACGACCAGGGCCGCGTGCTAGTCTCCGATCTTCTGGAAACGTCCGATGCTTTTCGCCGGGGCCTGCGTGCCGACGACGAAATCATCAGCTTCGGCGGTCGGCCGATCAGCACGCCCAACGGCTTCAAGAACGTCCTGGGAATTTTCCCCAAAGGCTGGCGGGTGCCGCTCACCTACCGTCGAGATGGCAAGCGCGTCGATTGCATCGTCCGGCTGGCCGGCTTGCACGGCACGGAGCAACTCATCGAAAAGACGCTCGGCCGCCCCGTCCAGCCGGGCCCCAAGCCGGGTGACCTTCCGCGCGGCAGGACACCGCCGAAACCGCGCAACGAGCCGCCCAAGGCCCCCATGCCGGACGAAGTCAAAAAGGTCTTCCAAGAAAAGCATGGATTCGCAAACTACTTCTTCAACAAGCAGGAGCAGCAGCGGATTCTCAAGCTTTGGAAACCGCCCGGCGGCGAAAAGACCGCGCACGGCCCCTGGACGATCGGCAGCAAGTTAGCGAGCGGGGCGGCGACGCGCTTTCGCATCACCGATGCCGACGTAGTTCTTGAAGCTCCCGCCGAGAACTCCAAATGGACCGCCACCAATAACTTTTCCGAATCGCTCGTGCCGATAGGCAGCAATGGCCTTCTGCCCGCGCTCTTTCTCTGGCGGAAACTGGCAGTCGAGGGGCTCGATGCGTTCACCGATTCCCAATACCTGGGCACCGTGCCTCTGCCGCAACAGGAAGGTCTCTTCGACGTACTCGTCGGCAGCTTCCGCGGCGTTGACGCTTGGTTTTATTTCGACGCCCACGGCCAAATGGTCGCGATGGAAATGTATGGCGAGGAACATTCCGATCCCTGTGAGATTTACTTTTCGCGGTATCGCGATGCCAAGGGCCACGATCTGCCCGGCCGCATGGAGGTTCACGCCGGCGATGCGGTGTTTAATATCTTCAATCTCGACCAATTCGATTTTGAAAAGGCAGGCAAGTGATGATGAAACAATTTCCCTTGCACTTTGTCGCGATGCTCTTGGTCATCGGCTTGGACCGTGCCGCGGCTGCCGATCGCGGCTTGAGCAACATCATCGACCAATCGCAGGCCAAGATGGTCAAGATCTACGGTGCCGGCGGGTTTCGCGGCATGGAGGGATACCAAAGCGGCTTTATCGTATCGCCGGAAGGGCACATCCTCACCGCCTTGAGCTACGTACTCGATACGGATCGCGTTACCATTACGCTCAACGACGGTCGCCGCTTCGACGCAAAGTTCCTCGGCGGCGACCCTCGGCTGGAAGTCGCCGTGCTGAAGATTGACGCCGCGCAACTTCCGCACTTCGATCTGGAAAAGGCCGTGGCACTTTCTGCCGGTGCTCGCGTGTTGGCTTTGAGCAATTTGTTCAACGTTGCCATGGGCGATGAACCGGCCAGCGTGCAGAACGGCACGGTTTCGGTGGTTACGCGGCTCGAAGGACGCCGCGGAGTGTTCGAGACACCCTACCACGGCCCAATTTACGTCCTCGACGTGACCACGAACAATCCCGGTGCCGCCGGCGGCGCACTCATCAATCATCGCGGCGAATTGGCAGGCATCCTCGGCAAGGAACTTCGCAACTCGCTCAATAACACCTGGCTCAACTATGCCGTGCCGATCGACCAAGTCCGCCAGTCGGTCGAGGAAATTAAGGCCGGCAAGTTTACCTCCCAGGCCGAATTGCCGCCGGAAAAGATGCCCGCACATCCCATGGACCCGACCTTACTCGGCATCGTGCTGATTCCCGACGTGTTGGAGCGGACGCCGGCCTACGTCGATCAAGTCCGACCGGGCACGGCCGCCTCGCGCGCGGCATTGCAGCCGGACGACCTCGTTCTGCTCGTCGGCAATCACCTCACGCAGTCGTGCAAGAGCTTGCGCAAGGAGATGGAAATGATCGACCGTGCCGACGCCGTGAAGGTGACGATCCTTCGCGGGCAAGAGTTGCTGGAGATTACGCTCCAGGCTGGGCCGGACGATAAGTAGGGGGACGGCGGAAGGATGAAAGCGGAAGAGCGCGGTAGCGATTGAGAAATTGGTAAGACAATAATGCAGAATCTCACGATGAAAACACCGATCCGGAAACCTTCCGCACTTGGCAAGGAGTACGAACGCGTTCTCCGCCTTCCCCATTCGTCCTTCATCCTTTGCCTCCTCGCGGTCTTCTTTTGTTTTTCGCTGCCGGGACATTGCGAAGACCTCGACGTCCTGGAACAACAGGCCCTCTCTGCCGCAGCCGATCGGGTAGCTGCCTCCGTCGTCCGCATTGAGACGATCGGCGGTTTGGAGCGCGTCGATAAAGTCCTCTTCGGTGCCGGGCCGACGACGGGGCTGGTCGTCGATGCGAAGGGGTACATCATTTCCAGTGCTTTCAATTTCGTGAACAAGCCGGCTTCCATCCTCGTGCGCATGCCCGATGGCAGTCGCAAGCCGGCAAAGCTCGTCGCGCGGGACCATAGCCGTATGTTCGTGCTGCTGAAGATCGAACCCGACCATCCGCTCGCCGTTCCGGAAGTTGCCCCCGCGTCGGAGATGCGCGTGGGCCAGTGGTGCATTGCCATGGGTCGGACGTTTGAGGACTCGCGTCCCAACATAGCCGTCGGCATTGTCAGTGCCGTGGGCCGCATCTGGGGCAAAGCGATTCAAACCGACGCACCCATTTCTCCCAACAACTATGGCGGGCCGCTCGTCGATATTCGCGGCCGCGCGATGGGCCTGCTCGTGCCGCTCTCGCAGCAGTCGGCGGAAGAGATCGCCGGCATGGAGTGGTACGACTCGGGAATCGGTTTCGCCATCCCGCTGGAAACGATCCAAACGGTTCTGCCTCGCCTTCGCAAGGGTGAGGATCTTTTCGCCGGCGTGGCGGGCGTTTTCATGGAGTCGAAAAATCTCTATACGGGCGATACAAAACTTGCCTCCTGCCGCCCCAACTCGCCTGCCGCCAAGGCCGGCTTCAAGGGGGGCGACCGGATTATTGAAATCGGTGGCCACAAAGTAAATCGTACCGCCGAGGTCCGCCAGGAAATTGGCCGCCGCTACGCCGGCGACAAGCTGCACTTCGTTGTCGTGCGCGGCGAGAAGCGCATCGAGGCCGACCTTGAACTGGTCGCCAAACTGGAACCGTACTGCCACGGCTTTCTCGGAATTCTACCGAACGAAGCGGCGATGCCAAAGGCGTTCAGGTCCGCTACGTCTATCCCGATAGTCCCGCCTCCGACGCCAAGCTCGAACCGGGCGATTCGATCGCGTCCCTTTCGGGCAAGCCTGTTGTCAATCGCGACGATCTGCTTCGCGAAATCGCGGCCTTCGAGCCGGGCATGACCGTCGAGGTGGAAGTGCGGCACAAGGACCAGCTACGAAAGTTCCAGGTCAAACTTGCCTCGTTGCCCGAGGGACTGCCGCCCAAGGAACTGCCGCCCGCTCATCCGCGAGGCAAGCCGACTGAAGGCCAACGGCCCAAGGTCGGCCAGATCGCCCTGAGCGTGCCGGAGTTCAAGAACGAAGCCTGGGCCTACGTGCCGGAAGGCTACGATCCGTCCGTACAGCACGGCATGATTGCGATTCTACACGGTTCCACGGTTCTCGATCTCAAGGCTCTCTTGGCACAATGGAAGCCGCTTTGCGATGCCAACGACTTGATCCTCGTGGTGCCCAAGGCCCGCGTCAATTTCGGCTGGCAGACCGATGAAGCGGCCTTTGTTGAAAAGCTACTCGCGAAGGTGAAGTCCGCCTACACGGTTGACTCGATGCGCGTGGCCGTTTTTGGTCGCGATTCCGGTGCCGCCTTGGGCCTGATCGCCGCCTACCGCAGCCGCGAATTGATCCGCGCCGCCGCAGTGATCGACGCCGGTTCCATGCTTCCGCCCCCGGAGACCGATCCCGAACATCGCTTGGCCATTTACCTAGGTACGGCCAAAACTTCGCAGCAGGCCCAAGTTGTCGCGGCCACGCTCATGCGTCTGAAAGCGATGAAGATCCCCGTCACTCAGAAAGACCTCGGCAAAGAGGCCCGCGACCTAACGCCCGATGAGTTGGCTGAACTCGTTCGCTGGTTCGATACGCTGGATCGGATATAGGGATGAACCCTATTTCTTCAGTGGAAGTGCTCACGTTTAGCTCGACTTCGTGAAAAATGGCAAGTTGCACGCCTGCGGTTGCTCATTGCCTCCGTTCTACCTTGAAAATGGCGAATCGAGAAGCTACCGCCTTCTCAACGAAGGATTCCCAGTCGGCCGTCGCTCAAATCGAAACCGCGTTTGCAGTCGTAGGACTTCAGGAATATCTCGCATTCCTCAATGTACTTTGACGCAACGGCCCCGGTCGCAATGCGTTCGCGAATCCGTTCCACTAATCCTTGCGTCCACTTGAAGTGATGCACGATATATTCGCCCGCAATGGGCACTTCGTCGCGCTGGGCGTTGTGCGTATCGTGGTGCCCGCTATCGAGATCGAACCGGCTGCGGCAGAGCATGATTTTTTGATCCCAAGCGTGCAAGAGATTGCGTGAGAGCCGACAGCGGACGGGAAACTGGCTGAAAATGTTAGGCTCTGGCCGAATCGTCGCGAGACGGCCGTCGGCGGCCAGCCGATCGATGAAATAGCCTCGCAAAGCCCAAAGGCCGCGCTCGTCCATAATGCGGACGATCTCCGTTAGCGGCGCGGGGTACTCTTGAAATTCATCGATGTCGCAGTAGATGACGTAATCGTCGGGGCAAACGCCAAATTGTTTTACAAGTTCTTTCTCAATCGCGTGCTTTTGAAGACAGTCGAATCGATTGCATTGGAAAGGGAATACATTTACGGGGTAGCCCGACGCGCATTGGAGAACATCCGGATAGACCGTTTCGTGCGCGGCTAGAAGAATCGCGTCCACGCCCAAACCGGTGTAGTGCTCGATGAAATGCTGCACCAATTCGATGCCATCGTAGACAACCGCCGCCAGGGCGATCGTGCTGCGCGCTTGCCTTGGGGCTTTTTATCGACGTTCGATGAAAGCCACCGGCGTCAGGCCGATGAGCGATCCAAAATCGCTCGTTCCCGCCGGGTCGAGGCCCCAGTTATCGCAAAACCTCTGGTGGTAGTTGGCACCGGTATGCCGCAAGCGTTGAAAGCGCGGATCGAGCGAATCGGCTGGCGTTTTGTGATCGACGGCCGCCTCGGGCGTGTAGTAAACTCTTGCCCCGCTCTCCTTGAACCGCAAAAAATGGTCCAGGTGTTCGCAGACCTTAATTCTGTCGTCGCACGGGGCGCGCAGGTAGGCGTCGCG
>JANXOJ010000519.1 GCA_025353625.1 Planctomycetota bacterium
GGTCAGCTTTTCGTGCAGCGCGAAGAGGAAGCCCAGATTTTTGTGGTGCAGGCGAGACACCTGCACCACAATCCCCAGACTTTGCAGTTATCCCGATTTCCCGTCGCGGTGGCTTTGCAAATTGGGATATTTCGTTTATTCTTTACGGGATAGTCGTCCCGCCTCCCCATTTCAGCCAGCCAGGTATCGTCGTGAGTTTGGTTGTTTCGTGCCCGCATTGTCAAAAGAAGCTCGCCGTTAAGGACGAGTTGCGGGGGCAGACATTGGCCTGTCCGCAATGCAAAGGGCGTTTTGCCACGCCGGCCATGGAGGCCGCAACTCTCGAAGAGGGGAATCACGAAGCGGCGGCTGACGTTTCAGAGATGAACTTTCTCGATGGCTTGGGCGATTCGAGCGGACAAAAACAGTCGATAAGTGTTCGAGACAACTCGCCCGCCGAATGGGAACCGATGGCAACGTCGGCGGCCGTCGGGCCAGGCGCGGCAAGACTGGCCGAGTCCCAGGGTGGATTCTCAGCGGCACCGGCAGCCGATCGGTCCACGGCTCGACGTGCGGCAGCCGCACGGGCGCGGAAAAAGTCCGAGCAACAGATGATGATGTACGTCGGCGGCGGCATTGCGGCCGCTATCGTCGTCGTCGTTGTGGTGGTTGCAATGGTCGCATCGTCGGGCGGGAGCCAGCAACACGAAACGAAAGATCAGAACGTTCGCTTCGGTCTTACGGAGAGCAAGCGGATCAAACTCTTCGACGACCTCCTTCATTCCGTAGACGAGTACGGCGTTTCAAAAGCCTGCCGCAACGAGTGGCAGCAATTTGCTACCGAACGGAAGCTGACCGACGGCCAACTTGACGAAATCCTCAAGGAGGGATTCAATAGCAAGGATTGGCCGCAACCCGCCATAGCCGCTACCATCGGTGCGACGAATAAGACGAATCGACGCGAATGGATTCGTCAGCGAAACGAGACGGGCCGCGACCCTATCCTGTCGATCAAGTGATGGAAGGCCTCGACCGTCCTCGATCCGTCGGCATGCCGCGACAACTTACCGACGCAACTCACTGCCCCGCATCGCCAAACTCCTTGGCCATTTTCGGATACGCCTCAATCTCCGGCTTCGTGCGGCCTTGGCCGTCGAATAGGGCCGGGCCGTTCCACTTCGTCGGTTCCCAGATGAACGTGCCGACGCCCTTGCCGCCGGGCAGAGCATGGACGATGTCGTTGACCTGCTGGACGTCGGGCACGGAGTACTCGACGACCATGATCTCCTGCGGATAGCGGCCGGCCAAATCGGTCAGGTTGGCCTTCAATTCATCGAGCGTGCCGTGCCAGCGGCGATAGTACGACTGGCCGAGAATGTCGAACTGGATGCCCTGTGCGACGGCATGGTCGAGAAACGATCGCGACTGGGCGTTCTGTCCGCCCCAGGCCAGATGAAGCATGATCTTCACCTTGGGGTCAACTTCCTTCACACCGGCAACGCCCGCTTTGATCAGCCCAGCGAAAACGTCCCAACGGCCCGACTTCCAAACTTGCCCGTCGGGCCAAAGGAAGCCGTTGCTGATTTCGTTGCCAATTTGGACGATGTCGGGCGACGTGTTTTGTTTCTTGAGTGCGAGCATGGTGTCGCGCGTAAAATCGTGGACCGCTTTCTCCAATTCCACCCCGTGGAGATCGGTCCAAGCGGCAGGCTTGATCTGGTGGCCGGGGTCGGCCCAATTGTCGCTGTAGTGGAAGTCGAGCATCAACTGCATTCCAGCCAACTTGATGCGTTTGACCATTTGCAGCGTGTGTTCGAGGTCGCAATAACCGTCGCGCGAATAGCCGTGCGCCGCTTTTGGATCGTTAAACAATCGCAGTCGAACCGCGCGGAAGCCGCGATCCTTGAAAATCTCAAGAATATCTTTCTGCTTGCCGTGGTCGGAGAACTTCGTACCGTGGTCTTCTTGTTCTTGTGCCCAAGAAATGTCGGCACCGAGCGTAAACGGCATTCGGATCGCGGTCGGCCTCTTTCGCTGGAAGAGTTCTAGCCAGCTTAATGTGATGGCGTCGGAAAGCGTCTTCCCTTGGCGATACTCTTCCGGTGTTTTGCCCCAGTAGAAACCGATCCAGCCCGAGGCGGCCGGCTTGGATCGATCGATGAACTGTTCCAACTCTTGAACCGAACAAGCTAAAGGGAACATCTCTTCGACCACCACCGGCTTGCCGACGGCGAAACCGTTAAGCGTTTGAATTGCCTCGTCGCCTTTGTGGGCAGCCGGATAAACGTGTACGCAAAGGAAATCGATTTCCCCAGCGACCTCCTTGGGCACGAAGCCGGAGGACAAGCCGGGCTTATCGAGGCTCCACGGCACGAGACCCACCGTGACGAGGTGCCGTGCATCGACCTTGCGGATGGCCCTCGCCAACTTGCGGCACCACTGACGGGCAACGGCAGGGCGAGGGCGGTCCTTGGCATCGAGGGAAATGAATTGCACGAAGCAGCTTCCGCCAAACGGCGGCCCCAACCAATCGCCCGATTTGCGCGCACCGCCCGGCACGACCGGCTCGTTCATTAAATCGTAGCAAAAGATGCTCGGGCTTGGGGCACATTGCTTTGCCACAAGCTCCCAGAATCGGGCTTGCACGTTCCAGCGATCTTCTTCCGAAAGTCGGTCGTACCAAGTCGGAACATCCTGCTTGTGATAACAGGCCAGCCCGGTTAAATCGAGATAGAGATTTTCCTTCTCGGCCAAGCTGAGAAGTTTTGCAAGTTGGGCGAAATTGGCTTCGTTAGGCTTATCGGCACTTTTCAGGAAGCGACCAAGCTGTAGGTGGATGCGGACGACGTTCGCCCCGAGCAGTCGCATCTGGTGGAAATCGCCTTCGACCTTGGGCCATTCTTTGTCCCAATAGTCTTCCAACAATCGCCCGCTGGAATCGTGATCGTAATTGAAGCCCCAGGGGATGAACGCTTTGTTCGAGGTGCCGAGGATGAAACCCGAATGGTCGCTGGAAACCCGAATGGTCGCGGTATCGTCGGCCCAGGTTGTGCCGACGGTGGTTGTGCCGAAGGTGGCGAAGCAGACCAGACTTACAAGGAGCTTACGAAGTCGTATCATTGGTTGGTCCTAGACAGGATGGTAAATGCACCTCCTCAGTATCCTCGCTCGAGTGCATTGCGGCGTACCTGCCGGTTGCACGCATATTACCACAGATTTCTGTTCCTTGCGAATGGGCTAAGAAAGCCGGCAACTTCAGCCGGTCGCGACAAACGCCCCGATCTTGCATATAATGGAGGGTCGGGCGGTGGATTTGGTTTTAGGTGATCGTGGATTCTGATGTTATTGACCGCAAGCAACACGAAAATCGAAAAACGCCGCGACGACGCGCTCCGCTTCCTCATGGATC
>JANXOJ010000267.1 GCA_025353625.1 Planctomycetota bacterium
GGAAATGGTCGGCGACGAAACGCCAGGGACGGCACTCACAACACCGGGGACGGCACTCACAACACCGGGGGCGGCGCTCCCAACACCGGGGACGGCGCTCCCAACACCGGGGACGGCGCTCCCAACACCGGGGACGGCGCTCCCAACACCGGGGACGGCACTCACAACACCGGGGACGGCACTCACAACACCGGGGGCGGCGCTCCCAACGGGTGAAACACCCAACGTCGCATTCCCCTTAGGCGCTGCCGTGAACCACACCTCCAACCTCTCCACTTTGCTGGAAAACTGCGGTGAACTGCCGACAACGCTCCCCTCGGCGAGCAGCCGGTCGGGCTGTAGCTTGTTCTGACCGGGGGCCGTCGGCGGCGATTCGTGCATCCAAAAATGAATCTCGCGCGCGTCGAGTTGGCCCATAGCCTGGAAGCGAAGTTCCGCCCCGCCGGTCAGTGAGATGACTTGGCTTTGATCCTGCGGGCGGACTTCTAGTTTCTCATTCCACGACGCTTCCAGTTGCTGACCGGGACGATTGGCCATCTCGCCGCGAAGCCAGCCCGGCCCCACGGCAAGCATCTGCCCCATGCGACCTTGCGGGCCGGGGTCGAATTTGACGCTCCGCGCGTGAATCTCACTGGAGTCCTTTTGCAGCACGACTTCTTGGCTCCCTTCGAGAAACATCTGACCGCTGGCCAAATTGTACTTGAGCCATTCGCCGCGCGCCTGCAACTTGTCCATCGGTGCAGTCATCGTCGCGGGCGTTCCCTGGGCCTCGAGGCGTTCCGGTTGAAGGTCGAATCCTGGGGCCGTTTGTTTCGCGGGCACTGCGGCCGCCGATGGAATGGGACGCATGAAAAAGATCGAAAGCTTCTCGCAACTCATGCGATCCGAGGGGCCGGAGGGATGAACCCGCAATACGTCCACCTGATCGCGGAAGGTCGCCACCTGCTCGATCAGGTTGAAATGAAACGGTCCCTTGCATGAGATATCGACCGGTGCCGCCTGCCCGCCGAGCGAGCCTAACATCGGCGCGGCACCGCTGGGCCCCTTGTTCGATTGCGGTTCACTCGTTGAACCGAGTTCCATGTGCAGCCGATCGACGTGTTCGAGGGTAATCTGCTCGATGCCGCCGACGTTTGGCCCTT
The DNA here is from genome assembly GCA_025353625.1 of Planctomycetota bacterium. Lineage (GTDB taxonomy): Bacteria > Planctomycetota > Planctomycetia > Pirellulales > Thermoguttaceae > JANXQG01. The sequence continues at coordinate 1,143 of JANXOJ010000267.1, forward strand.
CGAGCTGAGCCAAGCGCGGCCCGAGACGAGGCAATAGCTTTATTTCTAATTGTCGGCCGCGACCGGAATGTCCGCCCCAGCGAAAATCAACTTCGTTGGGCGTGAAAATTCGTTGCTCGCTGATGTCGACATCATGCGTTACGACCAAGAGGTCATCTTGATGGTCGGGCCGCTTGCCATTACCGCGGATCGTCACTTTCCCACGAAGCTTGCCCTCGATGAGCCGCCCGATGCCGCCTTTACTGATGTCGAGCGGTCGGTCGAAGCGAAGGTTGGCCCCTTCGGGCACTTCCAGTACGACGGCGCGGCGAATCTTCTCGACGGGATCGAATCCGCCATCGCTGGAAAAGAAGACGATCGTCAGCGGCGTGAATTCGACCCAGTTATTCGGCAGGTTTTTGTACTTTTGCAACAATACCTTGGCCTGGTCGGTATCGATGATCTTCGGGTCGCGAAGCTCCCAGGCATCCGGCGGGAAGAGGGGTGCCAGTTCCTTCGCGGGCGACAAGGCGGATGGCGTTGTCGTCGTTGTGTCACTACCTTCAACGACGACCACAGGCCCTGCCGGCGGTTCGATCAACGGCACCGCCACCAGGGCATAGAGCCAGTAGGCCCCCATGACGATGGCAAAACTGGAACCAATATGGATTGTCCGAGGCGTCACCGCTGGATTACTACATTGGAACCGACAGAAAGAATGCCGTACACATCATCCATATCCTGATCGCTGAGCCAAATCGTGCCGTGACTGCTGCCGGCCGTCCGCGAATCGCTCGTACCTTGGATGCTGATCTGGTTGCCTAAGTCGATCCACGGCTTGCTCGTGACGGGAACGGCGGCGGACGCCACCGGCGGTGCCTGCATCCGCTTTTCGCGAACCGTAAAAATGCCGCCGCTGCTGCCGAGATCGCTATTCAAAGCCACCGGGAAGCGGCCCGCGTAGCGGCCCTTTAGCATGATGGTCATCTCCGAACGGTCGGTGCTGATCTGTGCGCTGAAGGGCCCCTGGATTACTTTTAATTCCTTGCCGGGCGGCATGTTCTGCGGATCGCGGATGCCGTTGATCCGCGTGAGCAGTTGGGAAGGCACTTGATAGCGTTCGGCAATCCGGTCCATCGTGTCGCCCGACTGCACCAAATACGGACTTTCCAGCGTGTGCTTGCGCGAATAGATCACCATGCCAGCCATCTGGTCCAAAACTTGAATGACCTCGCGACTCTTTTCCGCCGGTACGTCGGGGCTGCCGTAGACCTGGCTGAGGACCAGCAAGGCGTCCGCTAGCTTCTTGTCGTCGTGCTGAGCAGCCGATTCCGCCACCTTCGCATCGACCTGCTGCATGATCGATTCAATATCGGCGCGACCGGAACGATCCGGCGGCAACGGTGTCGCGGCAAGGACGGTTGCGGAAGGCGATGGCGGCGGGTTCGCTACGAATGGTGCCGATGATGGCACGGAAAATGGATCGGTCGCTCGCGGCGCGGAGCCGGTCGCGCCGGACGATGTTATGGATGGGCCGGGCGGTGTTATGGAAGGGCCGGCAAACGGCGGGGCGGTACCGCCGAGGCTGGCTGTGGGCGGCTGCAATGCGACCGAAGGCGGTGGCGAAAACGGCGGTGCCTCGCCACCCGGCGTACTCGTGGCCGACGACGGTGGCGTTGCGGCCATCATCGGCGGCGACGACGGCGGCGACGACGACGAATAGCCCGTCAATGCCCCGTTCTCCGCCGAACCGTACGACGCCGACGTCAGGGGCGAATTGCCCGACATGCCGGGTATTTCAACCATCGGTGCCGTCGTTGTCGCCGTCAGACCCGGCGGAAGCGGTTGCTCCGGCGGGCGGTTGAGCGAAACGTAAACGCCGAATGCGGCGGCAGCCAGCACGGCTAGGAAAACCAAATTTTTGAATGTATTCATGATCGTCCTCCTTGACGGATCATGTCGATGCGGCAAACCTCAATAGGCTGATATCGCACGACTTCCTTGTCACGCGTCCATGTTCTGCGCAGCCCCCTCAAACCGACTTTAGCGCGGTGATAGTACGCAAAATGGTTTTTCGATGCTACGCCAGTTTTCGGCAAAATCGCCGCGGGATATCCACCGGGTCACCGTTGGTGGGGGGCTTTCAATTCCCAAGCAATTAGCCAACCATCCCGGCAATCGCCTCGCGCGTTACCGGTCGGATCACGCCGCGCTCGCAGATAATGGCGGCGATTAGCTTGGCGGGCGTGACGTCGAAAGCCGGGTTGTAAACCTTCACGCCGTCCGGGGCCGTTTGGCGACCGAAGCCATGCGTGATTTCTCGCGGGTCGCGTTGTTCGATGGGAATCTCCGCCCCGGTGGCGATGGAGAGATCGAACGTACTCGTCGGCGCGGCGATATAGAACGGGATGTTATGCGCGGCAGCCAGCACGGCAACGCCGTAGGTGCCGATCTTGTTCGCCGAATCGCCGTTGGCTGCGATGCGATCCGCTCCGGTGATGACGGCCTGGATGCGGCCCTCGCGCATGACCTGGGCAGCCGTGGAATCGCAGATCAGCGTCACGTCGAGGCCGGCCTTTTGCAGCTCCCAGGCGGTAAGCCGCGCCCCTTGCAGGAGCGGCCGCGTTTCGTCGGCATAAATACTGAGCCGCTTCCCTTGCTCGGCGGCAATGAAGAAAACGGCCAAGGCCGTGCCATATTCGGCCGTCGCCAGCCCGCCGGCATTGCAGTGCGTGAGGACGCCTTGTCCATCGGCGAGCAACTTGGCACCGTGTTCGCCGATGGCGCGGCACATCGCCCGGTCCTGTTCGTGGATCGCACGGGCTTCGTCGAGCAGTCGCGCGGCGATTTCCGTCGTCGGTTTGCCGCGCAATGTCTCGGCCTTGGCCTTCATACGATCCAACGCCCAGAAGAGGTTCACGGCCGTCGGGCGGCTCGTCGCTAAGTACGCAGCCACTTCATGTAGATGATGGAAGAAGCCGGCCTCATCCCGACCGGCGACCGCTTGCAGCCCGAGGCAGACACCGTAGGCCGCCGCGATGCCGATGGCCGGTGCCCCGCGAACGCGAAGCATCTTGATCGCTTCCCAAACCGTTGGCACGTCGCGGCATTGGATTTCGATTAGTTCGGTTGGCAGCCGAGTCTGATCGATCATCTGCAAACGGCCGTCGGCAGCACCGATCCACTGAAGGGTTTCGATTTTTGCCATGCTTCAATGTGGGTTGGTTGTGCGGCGGAAATAGAGACGGTTCACAGCCAGTGCTCCAAGCCCGGTGGCAAGTGCGAGCAGGGCACCGTAAAGGAGACCTTTGCCCCACGGCGGTACGTAGCGGACGACCAGTTGTTTTGCTCCGGCAGGCACGACGGCGCGGATGCGGCCCCATTCGTCCGGCCCCATGTCGATGGCTTTACCATCGGCGGTGGCCTTGAGGTGCGGCCACGCCAGGAAGTTGACGACGACGGCCTCTTCCGCCCCCTTGCCGTCGAGATCGACCGTCGCGCCCCAACCGCTGAGATGGATCGGCAAGGCCGTGTCGGGGGCGTCTTCGGCATAGGCCATCGGTCGGCACGGTCCCTGCAACTCGCGAATCTCGACCTCGGGCAAGTCCAAGACGAGTCGCGAATTCTTGTAGAGCTTTTCCAGCAAGACAGCGTGCGTTATGAAAAACTCCTCGGGGTTCATCCGTTCTTGGACTTCCGGTTTGAGTTTCTCCGGGTGCTGGAAGATATCGATGATTTCGTTGACTCCCTTATGAACGAGGAGCCAACGGATGCCGTAGGCCTGCGCCCCGGCGACCGGATCGACGGCCATATAACTATAGCCCTTGCGGAACGGCTTTTTGGTTCCCAGCAGCTTGGGGTCGTCGCCGGTAAACAGCGGCTTGGTCTGGACGGAGGGATCGTCGCCAAAATAGGAGAGGACCGAATAGACGGACGGATAGCCGTGCGCCATCGCCAGAGCCAGCCCCGGCTTGGGGCACTTGCGCTGCGTGATGCCGAGCACGCGATGGGAATCGGTGGGGCGGGTCGAGTCGAACAGTTCGGCCACTTCTTTAGGCAATGCCGGATAGGGCTTATCGCCGTATGCAAACAAGGCAGGCCGGGCAATCGACGTGTGGTAAAGCATCAGCAACGCGACCACCAATACGGTGGCAATCTCCCACTTGCGGGCGTTCCTAAGTCCGCGAAGGGCATATTCAAAGACCAATCCGCCGCCCAGGACGGCAAACAGATTGAAATAGGCCAGGGCACGAAATGGGTTGTTATTCACCTTGCTCACGATCGGCAGCTTAGACATCAACGACCAGACAAAGCCTGCCGTGCCCAGCGAGAGCAAGAGCATTAGCGCGGCGGAAAAGAGCCAGACATTGCGGGCGATGATCGCGCGGTTCCACCGATAGGCAATCAGGCCGCCCCAGCCGAGGAATGTCAGCGCGGCGAAAAGCGTTCCCGAATAGTACGTCTGCGTCGAATAATCGCGGAGGCCCAGATTTCCGGGGAATGAGGCATGCGTGAGGGGATGCGGAAACAAGATCGCCAGCAGACCCCATTCAATTCCCAGCCCGTAGGGGTCGGGACGCACGAGATCGCTCGACCATTCCATCTGCATCATCACCAAGGGGATAATCGCGGAAAAACTGAGCAGCAAAGCGGCCACGGCCCAAAGTACATTTCCGATCGATACGTTTCGCGTGAGGGCCAGCACGCCGATGCTGATGACGTAACACATCATGGGGTAGGCCCAATACTGCGGGAACCCCAGCGTAAAGAAGGTGACGATGACCGCCACACTGCCGACGAGCCACTTCCAGCCGACGTCTTTTTTCCCTAGTTCGATGACCGATACGACGAGTAACGGAGTCCACACGGCTGCCGGAATGGTGTTGTACCATCCACGGCCGATCAGGAGCCAATAGCCGGAAAGGACGAAGCACAAACTCCCTACGCCGGCAACGGAACCCCGCATTCCCAACTTGCGTGCAGCCCAATAAGTCGCCAGGCAGCCGACGAACAAGTGCAAGATGGAATTGACTTCCAGCATCAAATACTCGTTGCCCAGCAGGAATCGAGCGATGGCATACGAGAGATAGATCGGCGGATACCACAGTCCGGAGAAGCCGAGGCTGAAGGAGGGAATGCCCATCAGTTGATAGGGGTTCCACTCGGGCAGGACGCCGGAAAAGACGCTGCGCAGCCCTTGCAGAAGATACGGCATGTTCGTGGCCAGCCCGTCGTCTTGGGTGAAGTGGAACGGCTGGTTGACTTCGAGGATTACCATCGCCAGGGCGAAAACCGCCAGCGCGATCGAGGGCCAGAGCCACTTCTCCCAGGACGCGACGACGGCAGTCGCAGAACTTGGGGGCGCATCGTTGGCGAAGCCATTGAGGAAACATCGTTCGACCGCTCCCAGCGGCGCGATGCGCAAAAGCAAGACGAACGCCATGATGCCGCCCAATACGCAAAACAGCGTGCCGGGAAATGTTGCCTTGAAGAACGGCCAGTCGCCGCCCCAATTGATTGCCGCACGGTGTTGGGTTAGCCACGAGCGTGGTGCCGAAACCTGCGATGGTGCCACGACGTGAACGAACGCTTGGCCTTTCTCCTGATTAAACGCCGTCGTAATCTGCCAGCTTTTAAGGAACTCCTCGCGGCTGAACGTGAAGGGTTGGTTGCCGATTGCGACCGCGGCACCTTGGATAACGTCCAACGATTCAACGACAACATCGCCCTCCGGCCGTTTCACCGACTGCTTTGCCGGGAAGTCGAATTCGATCTTATCCCGCAAGACGTTGGGCATCGCCACGTTGCCCAAGCCGCGAATTTCAACGCGCATCGGCAGGGCCATCCACATCTCGACCCCGGCGGCAAAGAAAGCATTGCTCAGCCAGAAGAGCGACCCCAAGATCAGGAAGGAGAGAATCACCATCCACAGGGGTCGCCGCATCGCACGTTCGGCGGCGTACACCTCGATCTCGGGGTTCGCGACAGGATGCGCGACAGGGGAGTGCGCCGCCTTGGCTGATTTTCTCTGCCGCTTGTCTTGCATGGAACTTGGTATCCTTCCCACGAAACCGTGGAAATCGTTGCGGAAACCATTGATTATAAAGGGGGGGAATCGCGGCTACAACCACTCCTGCCACGTTTGACACCTTCGTTTTCTTCCGCTTCTTCCCACGGTTCATAAATCGCGCGCGATTGTGGTGCGGGCGGCAAACATGGATATGGATCGGGCCTTTGGCCCTTGGGGAAATCGGTGCGCGATGTCGGGACTTTTTTACATCGCTGCGGCCGAGGGTGGATCTATTCCGCAGGCTGACGAGTGCCCATTCTTGATGGGCCGGCGATGATAGAACACCGCTACTACCACAGCGACTGCCATCAGCAGCGACAGCGTCCCAGGTTCGGGGACGGCTGTGGCGGAGGCCTCGGGTACTATATCTGCCGGCGCGGCACTCGAATCGAAGATGAGCGTACCGCCCGCAGCCACCGTCAGTGCGGTGTTGTCGGGGAAGGCGCGGGCGGCGGCCAGCTCCAGCGTGCCGCTCTGGATCGTCGTGCCGCCGGTGTAGGTGTTGCTGCCGCTGAGAATGAGCAGGGCACTTGGATTGTTGATCACCAGCGAATCGCCCAAGCCGACCAGTCTGCCTTTGTAGACACTCGTCGCAGAGCTTGCATAAACCAGATTGCTCGCGATAACCGCCCCAGGGCCGTCGGCGGTGAGGATGCCGCCGCTTAACTGTACCGTGCCGGCGGTAAGCGAGCCGCTCGTGCCCAACTCCAACGTGCCGGCGGTTTGCGTGAGAGTGCCGGCACCGTTGCCGACGAGCAAGGTGCTGCTGCCGCCCATGTCGATGAGTCCGGCATTGGTGAATGAGCCGATTACTTTAAACTGGTCGCCGACGCCGCCATAAATCTTACCGTCGCTAGCGACCGCCAAGCTGGAAAAGATTTGCGTCGCCGGGTCGGAGATGTACGTGCCGTGCTCGGTGTACCCGCCGGCGTACGTGACCGTCGTCGCGGTCGTCTTGACCAGTCCGTAGTTGGTAACGGGGTCGGAGAAGAGGGCCGGGTTGTAGGAAATTGCCAACGTCCCATCTATGGCGTTGTTCAGCGTGCCGTTGACGGTCGAAAAACCGCCGGACAGCGTCACGTTGCTGTGGTTCGTCAGGCCGCCAGTGATCAGCGTGCCGTAACCGGAGATCCGCGAGTTGTTCGTGAGGGCGTAGCCGTTGTTGTCGAAAGTTCCCCCCACAAAGCTGATGGTGCCGTTGTTCGCGGCCAACCCGGACAGTACGATCACGGAATTTCCCGCGCCCAAGGTAATGAGGCCTCCGGCACTGTTCTGCACCGAGCCGGCGAAAGTCAGCACGCCGTTCGTGGCCGCGATCCGCCCCGCGTTCGCGACCGCATTGGAAATCTGGCCCTGGCCCAGGATCGAACCGCTGTTGGCGATCGAGCCGCCCGTGAGGTTGGCATTGAAAGCACCCAGTTGGATCGAACCGGCATTGGTGAAGGCCTGAGTGATGTTGGTATTGCCGGCCGAAACGGAGAGGATGCCGCCGGAATTGCGGAAAGCGGCAGTGATGGTGCCGGGGCCTGCAACCATTCCGATCGCGTTGTTCAACGAGCCAATGCCGGCGAGCGTCGACGAGTTGAGATTGATCGTGCCCTGGTTGGTGAGCGTGCCGGAGGCGATTCGGAACTGGTAACCGGAGACCATCGCAATCGTGCCGACGTTGGTCATGCCGCCCGTTCCTGCGGAAATCGTCAAGTTCCCGCCGCTTTGCGCGATCTGGGAGTTGTTCGTGATGCCGACGTTGCTGCTGAGTCCGCCGTAGCCGCCGATCTGCCCGTTGTTGACGATCGGCCCGCCGCTGCCAGAGGCCGCTCCGCCCGCCAGCGTGCCGCCGCTGAGCGCGATCGTCGCCTCATTGTCCAGCGTGCTGGTCGAGCTGCCGCCGATTACGCCCAAGATTACGCCTGGCGAAACATTAAGCTGGTTGTCGTTCTCTAGCCCTTGCGTGGCGTAATAGTTGCCGTTCACGTTCATCGTGCCGTTATTGAGCGGGCGGCCAATGAATGTCCCGCCGTTGGCAAGGAAGGTGCCCAGGTTGGTGAATGAGCCGGACGCGAGCGTGCCGCCGCTATGGACGAGCATCGCCGACGAGCCGTAGGCCGTGCCGACCGAAACCGTCCCGGCAGAGAACTGTCCGGACGGGACTTGCATCGTGCCGGCTGAAATGGTCGCGGTGGCGAAGTTTGCGCTATTGGTGAAGGTCAAGTTGCCGGCGGACTGCGTGAGCGCGGCACTACCGCTGATCGCGCCGCTTAACGTTTGCGGCATAGTGCTGCTGAAGTTGAAGCCCGTGCCGCCGCCGAAGACCATGTTGCCGCCGTAGTTGCCGCCTCCCAGCGTACCCGTGCCGGAGATCGCGAGTAGGCCCGCATTGACCGTGGTGCCGCCAGCGTAGCTGTTGTTCGCGGTGAGCGAGAGGGTGCCGCCGCCCGCCTTCCGCAGGCTGCCGCTGCCGGAAAGAGCGGCTGCGAGCGTGACCGGGTAGCCGCCGGTATCGATCGTGCTAGCGGCCGAGCCGGCGAGTTGCATCGGCAGATTCGAGGTGAATGCCGCCAGGGCCTGGAGCGTGCCGCCGCTGAAGTTGAACGTCCCGCCGGCCGTCCCTGCGCCCAGGCTCAGGCCGCCAACTTGCAGCAAGCCGCCTCCCAGGTTGTAGGTGCCGACGCCTGCGCCTGTGGATGAGAGCTGTAGCGTGCCGGCCACCGAATTCGTGCCGCCGGTCTGCGTGAAGCTGCCATTCCCGTTGTTGCCGACGTATTCAGACTGCGATGTCAAGAGGCCGCTGCCGCCAAGTGTGTACGATCCACTGTTGCCGGCGCTAAAGCCGACATACAGACCCGTCGCGGCATTCGTGCCGCCGGTCTGCGTGAAGCTGCCCAAGCCATCGCTGCCGACGTATTCGCTCGCTGCCGTCAAGAGGCCGCTGCCGCCAAGCGTGTACGATCCACTGCTGGCCACCTTTGCCCCGACATACAGACCCGTCGCGGCATTCGTGCCGCCGGTCTGCGTGAAGCTGCCCAAGCCGCCGTAGCCGACGTATTCGCTCGGTGCCGTCAAGAGGCCGCTACCGCCAAGGGTGTACGATCCGACATACAGATACAGAGTCGTCGCGGCGTTCGTGCCGCCAGTCTGCGTGAAGCTGCCCAAGCCGCTGAGGCCGACGTATTCGCTCGGTGCCGTCAAGAGGCCGCTGCCACCAAGGCTGTACGATCCACTGCTGCCCAAGTTTACCGCGACATACAGAGTCGTCGCGGCGTTCGTGCCGCCGGTCTGCGTGAAGCTGCCCAAGCCGCTGATGCCGACGTATTCGTCTGTTGCCGTCAAGAGGCCGCTGCC
>JANXOJ010000269.1 GCA_025353625.1 Planctomycetota bacterium
GGTCGACGACGGCTGGTGGGACTACGTGCCGGCACTCATTAAGAAGTATGGTGCCGTGCCGCAGGAGGTCATGCCGGAAACGCACAGCTCGTCGAATACGGCGGCGATGAACGGCGTCCTTCGCGGCCGCCTTAAGGTGGAGGCGGTGAAAATCCGTAGATGAAGGCCGATGGCAAATCGCTTTCCGACCTGCGCGCGGCCAAGAGCACAACCCTGGCCGATATCTACCGCATTCTCGTGATGAACCTCGGCGAGCCGCCCGCCGAGTTCCAATGGCGCTTCGAGGATAAAGATTCCAAACTCAGCAAAATGCAAACCTATACGCCGCAATCATTTTGGAAGGAGTGGGTCGGCGAGGTCAAGTTGGACGACTACGTGCAACTCGGCAACCATCCCGGTCAGCCCTACGAAAAATTGTTCCGCATCGACCATTCGCGCAACGTCTGCGGCACGCCCGACGTGCAGTATGTGAACGTGAAAATCGACGTCCTGAAGGCGGTCGCGATGAAATCCGTTCTCGATGGGCAGCCGGTCTGGTTTGCCGGTGATGTCGGCAAAGACCAGGAGCCGCACAAAGGCATCATGGCGACGGAAATGCACGACTACGGCTCGATCTTCGGCAGCAAAGAAAAGCTGACGAAGGCCGAACGTTTGGCGTACTTCGACGGCGGCCCAAACCACGCCATGGTCCTCATGGGCGTCGATGTCCAGAAGCAAGTGCCCGTCAAGTGGCTGGTGGAGAACAGTTGGGGCAAGGAGCGGGGTCACGACGGCTATTGGTCGCTTTACGACAGTTGGTTCAACGAACACCTCTATCTGATCGTCGTGAAAAAGTCCTATGTGCCGGAAGCCGTTCTGGCAAATTTTCAACAAAAGCCGGTCGTGTTGCCGCGATACCATCCGATGGCTCAGCTAAGCGACTGAGTTGGGGAGGCCGAAACGAGCGGTGCGCGGTTCCGGCTCGATTTGGAAACATTGCTTGCGGATGCCGGAACTGCGCAATCTCGTTCCGGCCCACGCATCGTCCCACCGCGAACCCAAAACTCTGAACTCTTTCCCTCTCCGGGAACTTTCCCCGCCTCTGCTTCGTCTATCAATTGCGGTACAATGCAAGGTAGGCCGCGAATCTTCCAAGGAGACGTATCATGCCCGCCAAGTTAGGTCGATTGCTTCTGGTTTTAATCGTTTTGGCCCCGGCAACTGCCAAGGCTCAGGGGTTGCTAGTCATCACGGAGCCGGGCCAAATTGGGCGGCTGCCACGGCCGATCATCATCTGGCCCCCCCATCCGTTCCCGCCGCATCCGCATCCCCTGCCGCGACCGGTCCCGCCGCCGGAGACGATGTACAAGATCGACGCCTTGGAGGTCGATGCCCGCGTGACCGATCAAGTGGCCAAGGTCCAGGTTTCGCAATCGTTCGTAAACACGGGCAGTATGCAAATGGAAGTCTCGTTTATCTTCCCGTTGCCCTACGATGGAGCTATAGACCGCATGACGTTGCTGGTCGATGGCCGCGAAATGCCCGCCAAGCTGCTGGCTGCCGCCGACGCCCGGCGGATGTATGAGGATATCGTCCGCAAAAACCGCGATCCGGCATTGCTGGAGTGGATCGGCACCGGAATGTTCAAGACGAGCGTTTTTCCGGTTCCGCCGGGTGCCAAGCGCACGGTTTCGCTCCGCTATACACAACTGTTGCGGCAGCAGAACGGCATGTCCGATTTCCTCTTCCCGCTTTCCACGGCCAAGTACACGTCGCACCCGGTCGCGAAGATCAATTTCCGGATTGCCGTGGAAAGCCGGGAGAACATCAAAAATATCTATAGCCCCACGCATGCGATTGAGATCAAGCGGCCCGACGACCGGAACGCGGTGGTGACCTATTCGGCCAAGGACCAAGTGCCCTCGTCCGATTTTCGCTTGCTTTACGATATTGGGCGAGGCAAAGTCAACATGCGGGTTTTGAGCTATCGGCCCGAACAGAGCCAGGACGGCTATTTTCTAATGTTGGCCAGTCCCGAAATCAAAAGCGACGGCGAGCGGCCCAAGAAGACGGTTTTACTGGTGATCGACCGCTCGGGCAGCATGAGCGGCCAGAAGATCGAGCAGGTTCGCACGGCCTTGAAGCAAGTTTTGAACAACCTCCGCGAAGGCGACCTTTTTAACGTGATTGCTTTCGATAGCGAGGTCGAATCGTTTCGGCCCGAGTTGCAACGCTACAACGATAAGACCCGCCGCGAGGCCCTGGGATTTGTGGAAGGCATTTACGCCGGCGGCAGTACGAATATCGACGAAGCCCTGCGGACGGCGTTTGGCCAGCTTAAAGATTCCGGACGACCCAGCTATGTCGTCTTTCTGACCGATGGCTTGCCGACGGTCGGCGAGACAAACGAGATGAAGATCGTCGCCCGCTCGAAGCAAGAGAACCACGTTCGTGCGCGGATATTCTGTTTTGGCGTCGGCTACGACCTGAATGCTCGATTTCTCGATAAGCTGGTCCGCGAGAACTACGGGCAAAGCGAATACGTTCGGCCCGATGAGAACATCGAAGAGCACGTGGCCAAACTCTACGCCCGGATCGAATCGCCCGTGCTGACCGGCATGAGCGTCCGCTTCGACTTCGATACGGCAAAGACCGAAGAGGGGACGAGCGTCAATCGCATTTATCCCCGCGACATGGGCGACCTGTTCGCCGGCGATCAATTGGTCGTTGCCGGTCGGTACCACAAATCGGGCACGGCCAAAATCGTGGTCAACGGCAAGATCGGCGATAAGCAGGAGAAGTTCGACTTCCCCGCCGACTTCGTGGAGCACAGCGCCGACGAGTCGTTGGCCTTCGTCGAGAAGCTTTGGGCGATCCGCCGCGTCGGCGAGATTCTCGACGAGATGGACCTGCGCGGCAAGAACGACGAACTGACCAAGGAACTGGTCGAATTGGCAACGAAGCACGGCATCCTCACGCCCTATACGTCGTTCATGGCCGATGAAACGACGAACATTCACGATCTAACGTCGAACTCCACCCGCGCGAATCTACGTTTGGAATCGCTCTCGCAGACCGGTGGCGCGGCCGGCACGGCCCAAAGGGCGATGAAGGGCGACTATCAGAATGCGTACAACTATTCGGCTGCCGGCGACTCCGGCGCGGCCAGAGATGTCGACGGAATGAAAAAATCGACCGGCTTTGACCGCTTCGCTCAGGCGGAGCAACGCGCCCCAAGTTCCTCTCGACACGGAGGTGGCTCAATGGCAGGCCCTGGAGCTACGCTCTCAATCCAGTCGGCGGCCCCCGCCATCGAGGCCGGCAAAGCGGCCGGCGAACTTTCCTACGGCGACGAAGTGAAATCTGAAGCCGAAAAGGCCCAACAGTCGGTTCGCAATATCGGCAACCGAACCTTCTATCGCCGCGAGGGTCAATGGGTCGATTCCCAGGTGAATCAGACCCTACAGCAAAACGCCCGTAAAGTAAAACAGTTCAGCAAAGACTACTTCGACCTGGCCAACCGCTACGGTCGCACGATGTCGCAATACTTCACAATGGACGAACCGGTGATGGTAAACTTGGATGGGCAAGCGTATTTGATCGAACCGTAATGGTTTATGGGGAATGGATTGAGAGTATCGTCGTTTTGGCGACATAAGCTGCCATGATGGCAGCATACTGCACGCGATGATGCACGCCCGTGGCGGTGCGTTCCCGTGCAGTCCCGTAGGCCGGAACAAGCATCTCGCAGTTCTGGCCTTTCCGCGCAAGCACCCACCCGGCGACAGGGTCGCGGCCCCTCTCCCGTTGACCGAGAGAGGGGAGATATTAGTAGTCCGAGTACCCGCCGTCCATACCCAACCGCGTCTTCAGCTCGTCGAACTGCTGCGCGTAGCGGTCGCTGGAGGAGTGGACGTGTTCGGCTTCGGTGATGAACTTCAAGTTGTCGTCGCAGCGGACGCGATGCTCGCGGTAGACCTGCTCGTACTCTTTGAGTTGGCTGCCGTAAACGATCAGCAGCTTGTGCTCGTCGAACTGAATCTCTTGCGGTATGCCCGGATTTAGGACGGCAATGCCCGTGCAGCCATCGTTGACCAAGAGATCCTCGTAATCGTAGAGGATGCTCTTGAGTACCGGAGCGTCGATGTGTTCGCGGTAGAGATCGGTATGCCCGTTCTCTTCACCGGAGTGGCTAGTTTCCAACACCACATCGAGAACGCCGCCGAGCGGCTCTAATAAGTCCATGAAGGTCTCGAAGACCCGTTCGGCCGAGACGGCAGCCATCAAGACGGGCACGGCCGTCTTGCTCTGCTCATCGCGATACGAATCGTGCCGGAACCCTTGCGTCGGCACGACTTGCAAGTCGTACGACGGCCGGACGGCATCGGTCAACTGAAAGCCGCCATAGCGGCAGACTCCCAGGTGCGCTTCCAACTCCTCTTCGCTGAGGCGTTCAAAGCTGCTGGTGCCTGTCGGCATCGCGCCTTCACGGAACACATTTCGGAAAAACTTCTTTAGGAAGCCCATCGACATTCTCTGCAATTTAATTGGCGTTCAGTGCTTTGAACCTAACCCAAACCTATCCGGTTCATTGGTCGCGTCGGCATCGCATGCCGGCACAGGGGACAATGATCGGTCGGTCGAATCGGTTCTCCAGGAATCAGAGGGGGGTTTGCCAATGCGAAGCTGGGAAGTCTCCACAAAATCGTAGGTCAAAATAAACACCGTGGGGTCGGCAGCATCGGGAATTTTCTGTTCTACGTTCTTCGCGGCGGTAAAGGCGGAATAAATCGCCCTTTTGCCACGATTCTTTGCCAAAATTCAAAAAAACTGTCGAGAAAGCCTTCTAGGGGCCTTTGGTGCATCCACGATTCCAGCCACCCGGCAGCTTTCCAACCGGAACCCAGCTTGCGGTCAACGAACTCTACCACGCACTTTTTGTTATGCCGGAAGCAGACGTTGAAGACGGCGAAGTTTTTCTCAGAAGATCATCCGTAGATTCCATCTGGCGAAACGGTAGCATCGCCCGCCGCAAGGACGAGGCTGGTTTCATGTTTTTCCTCGTTTAACCCGGAGCCACCGGCGACGGAGTTTGCAGCAAGGCGGCAAAAGAAGATAAACTTGCAGCCAACCCGTGGAGGGGCCGGGTGTAAGTTGTACTGTGCAAGATTTCAACTTGCCGTGGAATAGACACCATTTGAGACAGGCTAGAATCCTGTTGTTATCCCTCCAAGGCAGGTGTCTCAAGCATTTATTTGGAAGAGAGGGTTTCGCCTGCACCACAATTCTCAGACTTTGCATTTGTCCCGAAGAAAATGCCTCGTCCATTGACAGCGATCCGGCCAAGCGATTAGTATGTCTATTCACGGGCGATTAGTTCGGTTGGTTAGATCGATTCGTTTACACCGCATAGGTCGGGGGTTCGAGCCCCTCATTGCCCACGGGTCAGGTGCATCCATGCTTCGCAAAGCCGTGGCACAAACTCTGACGACGGCGTTTCTTATTCTCGCCGCCTCCACGACGCGGGGACAGAGTTGGTACGGTCTTCAGGAGAACGGCCTGGAGCCCAACTATCGCAACCAGTACGTCTACAGTACGTGCTGGGCCTTCGCGACTATGGCTTCGGTGGAATCGAACTTGATCAAAGAGGCCCTTCTGCCCCAGAGCACTGCCGGCCTCTCCGAGCGCGACCTCACCTGGCACACCGGATTTGGCGTGAATCCGAACGACCCGCTCAACGGCGGGCTCTTCATGATGTCCGCCGCAAATTTCGCCCGCGGTGACGGCCCCTTGCTCAACTCCCAGGCACCTTATTGGAGCGATCCAAGCGGCACGGGCGGCGCATGCGGGGCCGCGAGCGATCCATACCCGAATTCGACCACTCCCGCCGTTCCCCCCTTCGCCTCGCGCCCAGCGGCTCCCTATTATGTCCGCGACATTGAATGGCTGCACACCGTCGGCGACATCAAGTACGCGGTGCTTAATTATGGCGCGGTTGCCGCCGGTTGGGCTTCCAACGCAGGAACCTGGTATGGCCCTAGCGGCCACTGGAATGCTCCCGCGACCTACCAGCCCGTGTCGGCAGGTTGGAATGAGCCTTCGCACGCAATCGCGATTGTCGGTTGGGACGACAACTGGGTGACGACCGGCGGCACCGGTGCCTGGCTTGCCCGTAATAGTTTTGGCACTTACCAGCAGCACTTCGGAATCTCGTACAACGACTTCTATTGCGGCAGCGACAGCCCGGATGTCGGCTCGCAGAACATGGGGGCCGTTTCTTTTCACAATGTCGTGCCCAACACATTCCAGAAGATATATTACCACAACGACCTTGGTTGGACCGGTCAACAGGCGCATGCTTACGCCTTCAATCATTTTACGTCCGCCGCCGACGGATCGCTCAAGGCCGTCAGCTTCTATACCACCGACGACAGCGTCGTCTACACGGTCAACATTTATACGCGGTACCAGAACGGCGTATTGGGGAATTTGGCGACGACCGTGTCGGGCACGATCGCTCACGAGGGCCTCCACACGATTGACTTGCCGAGCCTGGTGCTTCTTCCGCAAGGCCAGGATTTCTTCATCGAACTACAGACCAGCAACGGACAGCAGGCCAACGACGGCAACGTCCGGCTTTCGGGGGTAAACGGCGGCTATTCCGATCCTTTGGCGACGACCACCGCGTTGGCAGGCGAGAGCTTCTTCAGCGACAACGGAACAAATTGGACCGACTTGCAGACGCTCGACCGGACTGCCAATTTCGCCATCAACGGATTGACGCTCGACGGCATGTCGGTCGCGTGGACGGCGGCCGTCAGCGGAAGTTGGAGCGCGTCGGGCAATTGGTCCGGCAGCGTCCCTAACTCGGCCCGTGTCGCAGCGGTGCTCAATGCCTCCACCACCGCCGCACCGATCGTAACGCTCGACGGACCGCAAACAGTCGGCTCGTTGACGCTGGGCAATTCTGCTAGCTCGACTCTGGGCTACACGCTTAGCGGCACCGGCACCAACTCGTTGACGCTCGACAATTCAGCCTGCGGTGCGTCGATTACTGTTAACGACGGTCGTCACGTCATCGATGCGCCGATTGTTCT
>JANXOJ010000278.1 GCA_025353625.1 Planctomycetota bacterium
TCAGGGGGGCCATCAATCTTCCAACGGAAGCAAGCGTATCGAGTCGCGTCATCACCCAATCGGCAAAACGCAGCCCGTTCGTCCGCAGGTAGGCAGCTTTCGCCTCCATCATCAGTTTGGGAATATCGACGCCGGCAGGGCATTCCAGGCGGCAACTGTGGCAGTGAACGCACAGGTCGGCGACTTCCTTAAAGGAATCGGTCGCCATGCTGCCGATCTCGATACTCTGATTTAGAATGCCGCGGAGCAAGTTTGCCTTGGCGCGCGGCGATGCCTCTTCCGCTGGGGCAAAACGAAAGATCGGGCACATCCGCACGCCCTTGGATTGCGTGCGGCACGCGCCGCAGCGGTTGCACGCAGCCGTGGCATCGGCAATCCGATTAGGATCCCAATTGACCTGCAATTCAACGAGATTGCGGAGGACCGGCTCTTGCGTTGGGTCGGTCGGAAGTTCGCCTTCCGCGGTTCGGGGACGAAGCGGAGGACGCAGATTGCGGATCATTAAATCCGGATCGTCGCCGACGATCTTGCCCGGGTTGAGGATGTTCGCCGGATCGAAGATTTCCTTGACCTGGCGAAAGACCTCGTAGAGCGGACCCGTTTGCCGCTTCAGGAACGAGGTGCGGCTGAGACCGTAAGCGTGTTCGCCGCCAATCGTGCCGCCGACGCTGAAGACTTCCTCGTAGAGGTCTTCGGCCATCAGCCGCATTCGCTGAACGTCGTTGGGGTCGTCGAGGTCCAGGAAAGGCTGGATGTGCAATTGTCCGTGGCCGGCGTGGCAGAGCAGCGACGCCGTAACCTGCCGCCGCTTGAGAACGTTCTGCATGCGGACGAGGAAATCGGGCAGAATCTCGGGAGGCACGGAGATATCCTCCACCACCGGCACCGGGCGACTGGGGCCTTTGAGTCGATATAACAGCGGCAACGCACGACTGGGCAGATTCCAGAACAGTTCGGTTTCTTCCTGGTCGAACGCCTGGCGACTGCCAAAGGCCAGCCGCCCCTTGTGCTGAACATCTTCGACCAAGCCGTGCATCTGATCGCGTAGTTCCTGGCGTTCGTCGCCCTCGAACTCTATCAACAGCGCGGCCTCGGCCTCGGCGGGAATGAGTAGATCGAAGCGCACTTCGCTCTCGCGCGCAAGACTCAAATGACGGCGATCCATCAGAACGCACGCCGCCGGCTTCCACGGCAAAATCAGCGGCACACTGCGGGCCGCGTTGTCGAGATTCTCGAACAAAAGCAGAATCGCGCCCCGATGTCGCGGGATGGTCTGCGTTGCGAGCGTGGCTTCCGTGATCAGCCCCAAGGTGCCTTCCGAACCGACCATGATTCCGGCGAGATCGAGCGAGTCGGGGCCAAGAGCGTCGGCAACGTTATAACCGCATCGATTCAACGGGCTTTTTGGTTGGTTGTCGCGAATCACATCGGCGGAGGCGGCCAGGATTGCGGAAAGTCGGTTGATCAGTTCGCGTTTGCGGGGGTTGGCATCGGTGCTTGCGCCATCGACCAGCGGTTCGCGTGCCAAATCCATGACCTGACCATCGGCGAGCACGACCTGCACGTTCCGCACGTGGCGGCGAACCGAGCCATATTTCAACCAACGCGAGCCGGAAGCGTCGATGGCAATCAGGCTGCCCACCGTCGTCACGGCACTATTTGCCGGATCGGGACCGAAGAACCGCCCGCTGGGTCGCAGATGATTGTTCAGTCGTTCGTGAACCATGCCCGGCTGAACGCGAACCGTATCCGATCCCACGCGCAACGCGCGACGCATGTTGGTGGAGAAATCGAGCACAATGCCTGGGCCGAGCGATTCGCCGGCTACGCCGCTGCCGGCTCCTCGCGCGTGAATGGGGAAATGCATCTCCGCTGCGTACCTCACGCAAGCCACGACATCGGCCGTCGATCGCGGCCGAACCACGCCCAGCGGCCGAATCTCATAGATGCTGCCGTCGCTGGCGTAAAGCTGCCGGAAGAGATCGTCGCAACGGACTTCGCCCGAGATCAACCCGCGAAGGTCTTCCTGAATTCTCTCGCGTTGTTGATCGAGTTGTTCCATGTGAGGTGTGCGTCGTCCGCTTATTGTCGGTGGCCGTAGATCAACGTCATAAGTTCGGCCCGAGTTGACGACCCCGTGCGGAAATGGCCCTTCATCGATGAGGTGATGCACAACGCCCCCGGCTTGCGAACTCCGCGGATGGTCATACAGGTATGCTCGGCCTCAATAATCACGGCCACGCCCTTGACCTTCAGCTCCTCGACGAGCAAATTCGCGATTTGTTCGGTCATTCGCTCTTGCACTTGAGGGCGACGCGCCACTTCCTCCACGACGCGAGCCAGCTTGCTCAGGCCGACGATGCGCGGTCCCGGCAGGTAGGCAACGTGGGCCTTGCCTAGGAACGGTAGCATGTGGTGTTCGCACATGCTCTGAAAACTGATGTCGCGGACCAGGACGACCTCATCGTAGCGTTCCGTGAAGAACTTCTTCAGATGTCGGCGCGGGTCGAGGTGCAGACCGCCGAACATCTCGGCATACATCCGCGCCACGCGGGCCGGCGTCTCGCGGAGCCCCTCGCGATCCGGGTTCTCGCCGACGGCCAGCAGAATCTCGCGGACGGCGCGTTCGATCCGTGCATGGTCAACTTTACCGGCAACCTTGTTTGCATGCGATTCATGGACCGGCGCGTTGTCGCCGTCCATTTCGCCATCGATTTCGCCATCGATTTCGTCTGCCAAGCTGCCTTCCATTTTGCTTTGAGCGTTGCCCGAGGGGGTCATGTGTCAAATTCTCCCGCAGAAATGCCTTGTGTAGGAGAGAGTATCTTAGAGCCGTGCGCGAGGCGGGTCAAGGATACCCCTCAATTCAGGCTGAATTTAGGCGGAAATTGGTCCGATGCGAACTTGGCATCCGCCTTGCCCGTGGCGGCGGCGTCCATGTATTGCAGCAATAACTGCGCTCGGCGGAAGACATCATTTTCAGAAAGAAGAGCCTCTTTCCTCGCAAGGTCGATCTCCAACATGAAACTGATAACGTCGGTCAACACGCCCAAGGGGATATCGGTCGCTAGAAGTTGGTCCAACTGTTCTTGGGCGTCGGGCAGACAGGGCAACAGGCGTCTGAATGCCTCGCGAAGTTGCTGCTGCAATGCTGCCACGCTTGGGGTTGGGTAATTTGGATAGCAGTCCTCCACGATGGCGACTTCGGCCTCGCGGTAGAGACGACGTGGCTCCAATTCGCGCACAATGCGGACTCGATGCAGCCCGAGAAGAAGTAGATTGTACGTGCCATCGTTGAGCCGGTGAAAGGTGGTCACGCGCCCCAAACAGGCAGTCGGATAGAGTGCCGGGTGGCCCTCGTAATCGCGTTCCCAGCCCGGCACCAAAAGGGCCATGGCAATCAGGCGATCAGTGGAAAGGGCATCTTCCAGCAGGCTGCGGTAGCGAGGCTCGAAAACGTGCAGCGGCTGCATGACGTGCGGAAACAAAACCAAGTTTGGCAACGGGAATAGCCGCACCTTCCCCGAGAAATCGTGAGCAGATAGCGAAGTTTCGTTAAAACTGGACATGAGAGCTTGGTTTGGGCGGGAAGAGGTTATACAATTCTATACCACTTGCAAGCTGAAGTCATCCGCCCCCACTCTCTGCCCCTCGCCTGATTACGGGAGACGGATGTCGTTTTCCACCGTTCCCTTTCCTTGTCCGCCGACTTGGACGCCTACATGGCCCGATCCGCGAAGCCCAAAAAATCGACGTCCCAGCGGCACGCTGCCGAGGTCGTCCGCCTGCTCGTCGAGCATTATCCGGACGCCGATTGCTCGCTCGACTTCACCACCCCGTTGGAATTGCTCGTGGCTACGATCCTCTCGGCCCAGTGTACCGATGAGCGTGTGAACATCGTTACGAAGGGGCTGTTTCGCAAATATCGCTCCGCCGCCAACTATGCCAACGCGCCCCTTCCGGAATTGGAAGAAGCGATTCAAAGCACGGGCTTCTTCCGCAATAAGGCAAAAAACATACAGAATTGTTGCCGGCTGCTCGTCGAGCGATACGAGGGGGAAGTACCGCGCGAGATCGACAAGCTCGTGGAACTACCCGGAGTGGGACGCAAAACGGCCAATGTCGTACTCGGTACGGCCTTTGGCATTGCGTCCGGTGTGGTGGTCGATACCCATGTAACGCGATTGAGTCAACGGCTGGGTATGACTGTGCAGAAAGACGCCGAGAAAATAGAAAAAGACCTCATGGAGGCGATTCCCGAATCGGCATGGATCGCCTTTAGCCACCGCATGATCCAGCACGGCAGGAACATTTGCGGGGCACGTAAGGCGCAGTGCGCGGAGTGTCCGATGGCGCCCATTTGTCCGAAAATCGGGCTTGGAAATTCCTAGTCACCGCGGAGGAAAGGCGAAACCTGGGGTGACCTCATCGTTTGGCGCAGCACCTTGGAAGTCGAAGGTGACAATCCCCCGGTTATGGCCGAGCCCAATCCACGCTAATCCGTCGGCCTTTGCCGCACCAGTTGGGTGTCCGCATTTCGGGGGGGTGCTGGTGTGGGATCTCAAAAATATCTCGACCGTGATCGCCAGGGGAAATCCGCGTGCCAGAAAATTTTAAGGCCGCAAGTCTTACGTTTGGGCCAGGAGAACCGCATCGTCGTTCGTAGTCCCGGCTATTGCCGGTCTCGAAGCTGAATTTCCGCCTAGAGGCGGGACTGCAAACGTTCGCTAAGCAACTTTGAGGTACTTCTGACTCTTGGCCAAGCATTTGGCCGACGTATGGGGAGAATTGCAAAGTCGCCGAATCCCATGTTTTCAGTTTTTTAGGCCCTCTTGCGGAATCATGCCGCAACCCGTTATACTACGAGGCTATTCGATTCCCGCGTTCAAAAATTGTCGCGGGGGCCGGTTACCGTTTTTTTTTGGCAGCTAACGATTTCTGATGGAGTAACGCGTGGGAGTTAAGAAAACAGGCAAAGGCCGGCGGAAGCTCGGTCGTAAGAAGCGACGGATGCGAGCTAAGATTCGGCACCGGAAGTAGTCGCCGTCATAGCAATAACCGGCATCGGCTATGCTTGAAACCACGACGAGTACCCTCGAAAATCTTGCCGCACGGTCGGGACGGCTCTATAGTCTGCCGGGCGTGGCGATGCAGGTTCTGCATTTGACGCGGAATCCGCACGTCGATTCTCGAGTCTTGAAAGAGTGCATCGAGAACGACCCGGCCATTTCCGCCCGAATTCTAAGGGTTGTGAACAGTTCGCTCTTTGGCCTCAGCCGCGAGGTCTCGGACCTGAATCAGGCGTTGGCACTGTTGGGAATCAAGCCCTTAAAGCTGCTCGTGCTGGGCTTTAGTCTGCCGAGCGGGCTGTTCATGGATATTGAGTCCAAGACGCTGCTGTGGTACTGGAAACATTCGTTGACCAAGGCAGTTGCCTGTCGCGAACTGAGCCAGAGGCTGTGGCGGATTCCCGGCGACGAGGCGTTCTTGGCGGGGTTGTTTCAGGATATTGGCATCTTGTTGTTGTTCCAGCAATTGGGGCAGCCCTATGCCAGGCTGCTCGACCGGGTTGTGGCGCGCGGCGACGATCTTTGCGCGATTGAAAAACAGGTCCTTGGATTCTCGAATCGGGAACTTTCGGCAAGGCTCCTTGAGCAGTGGAGTTTTCCGGAGTCGCTTTGCACTGCCGTGGCATGGCACAAGTCCGCCGGGCAAACGCAATCTGCCTTGCCGCAGATTATTGAACTCTCGGAGCTCTTCGCACAACTTCTTGCCGATGGCCGGACATCGATGTTGGCTGAAATCGTGCAAAAAGGCGAACTGGCGTTTCCCCGCTTCGATCAATTCCTGGAACCGTTAGTACTACAGATGGAAGTCAAAGTCCACGAGCTGGCCGATATTTTTTCGCTCGCCCTGCCCGACGGCTTGGAATATCGCGACGTACTTGCCGAGGCCCATCGGCAGATGACGCATATAACGACCGAGGCGGCCGAGGATTTGGTGCGAAGCCGCATGCCGGAGGATCCGGCGGGCGACGATGAACTGCTCATGGACGGCCTCGATGCCCTTACGGCATCGCTTGCCGAGGCATGCGCAACGCTTGTGGATGATCGCCCGCCGAGCGAGGTCGCATCGCCGACAAAGCACGAACCGACTGCTGGCAGCCAAGCACGGACTGAGGATGCTTGGCCTTCGACCGTATCGGCCAGATCGTCGGATTGCGCGGCCCCAACGAATCTCGTGCAACGACTTACGACTGCAATTGCCGCCTGCCGCACGGCACGGCGCGCGGTGAGCCTCTTGTTGGTTGAACTTACCCAAGGGGGTGACCTACTGGCATCTCATGGCCCCCAAGAGACGGCGAGGTTGCGGAAGGTTTTGGGCAAGGCGTGCAATGCGGTTGATTTCGCTGAAACCGTTTGTATGCCGTATGCCGAGTTCGGTTACGCGATGATATTTCCCGGTGCCGAAAGAAAGCAGGCGATCGAGCTTGCCAACGAGTTGGTGCGCACGGTGCGCCATCTGGCCGAAACGACCGGCGCGGAACGCAACGACTGGCTCAAGCTTGACGTGGGTGTCGCCACGGTTGCCCTGCCGCCGAAAAACTTTCCGCCGTGCGACCTGCTCTCCGGGGCGGATAGATGCCTTTATGCGTCGCATGCCTCCGGCGGCGGAGTGGTCAAAAGTATTGAAATATACTGATTGGGTGGCCACAATCGATCGCCAATGCGGTCACCGCAGTCCGCGCGGGGGTTGAGCAAACGAGAGGCTCGCCCGTTTT
>JANXOJ010000288.1 GCA_025353625.1 Planctomycetota bacterium
TTTGATTAACGTTGGTGCGATTTCCTTGTTCACCCAGGCAATGCCGCCCTTCAAGTCGTGACGATCCTTATACTCCTCCAGCTTCTTGTAGCCAACAGATCCAATTGTGTAAACTGCTGCCATTCTCTCGTCGGATGTGAAGCGCGAACCGGTTCTCTTGATCCATTCCGAGTAATGCACACCTCCCGACTCTTCGACTTCCTGGCGTTGGAATTGCTGCGACAACAACGTGCCGCCGGGCAACGTGATGAGGACGACGGACAATAGAAAGCAACGCATCTTAACTCCCATCAGGAAAAGGATATCTAAAAAACGCTACGCCAACCGAAATCAAAAATTGAAACCGTAGTGCGGCGGGGCATCCAGCCAGGAGACGACGCCGTTCTCGACCGAAACCCGTTCCGTGTTGAGGGCATCAAAATTCCAGGCAATATCGAGATCGAAGCCGTCTTTGCCGTTGTCGGTCGCAAGCCAGTGGCGCAGATCCATACCCACATAATTGATATGTTGCCCCACGACCGTAATCGATGAGATTACGGGATCGGCTTTGGCAAAGTAGACGGCTTTCGAGCCATACACGTTGCACTTTCCGTCATTATTAATCGTAAGCGCAGTGCTGTCATCGACGGCGATCCCCTTTGCAGTATTCCCTAAGGATCCGAGAAACTCCATGAATCGACCCAGTCGATAGACCTGGTGGCCGCTCAAATCCAACGATTCTTTTTTGGGGTCGGTAAAGTGGGTCTCGGTTAGGACATTTTTGCCCGCCAAGAACTTCAGGGTCAGCACATCGGCAACAATCGCGGTCTTTCCCTCGCGCTCGAACGACGCGTTCTTGGCATTCTGAAGCATGTCGAGGCTGTCCACTCCGCCCCACTTCGCGCTGAAGACTTGCTTGCCAAGAATCGCCAGCCCGGCACTGGTGCCGCCCACCGCCATTGCGCCACCACTGTTCTTGCCGCTGATGATTCCTGATGCGCGATTGGCACCGCCCGTCGTTGCGTCAGGCTCAAGTAATTGGACGTAGGGCCATTGGTCGCCACCCACAAAATATAACCCTTCAGCACCCATGAGTTTGTCGATGAACTCGCTGGAAAGTCCCTTGCCGGCGTTTGCGGTGGTAAGATCGTCCACAATCTTTTTTGCACTGCCGGTCAACAGATGGGTCACTGTAACCACGTCGAAAGAAAAGCCGTCGATAGCATGCGCACCGCCGAATTCACCGAACAAGGAATCGACTTCGGATATAAGCTTCGTTTGGTCCATATTATTTGCGATGACTACAATATCGCCGTGCGCGGCTTGGCCGCCGAACCTCTTATAGGCATCTTTCGGATGATCGCCGCCGCCTACGAGCATCAGACCGCCTTTGCCCTGGACGGCCGTGTCAACCCAGTTCTTTCCTGCCGGCTGGGTTGCATCGCCGCGATGATAAAACGAATAACCGGAGTGCGAGGCTTCCAAAACGACGTTCACCTTCAACCGCAGCCCGGCATCGTCTGCAAACGTGGCCTGGAACATCGCGCCGCCTGCGGCACCATCGTCGCCGTTGGGGGCGTCGCCCGTGGGATGGTACGGATCCCAAGGAGAGCCGTTGCGAAACGTGTCGTGCGGCGTATAAACCCAACTGCCGTCGTCGGCTTGCTTCACGTCGCCGCCGCGAACGCGGTCGATGCTGACCAAGCGTGCATCGCCAAAAGTCGCCTCCACCATGTCGTACCAATCGAGGTCCGGATAGGGCGGGATGCCCAAGAGAATGTCCTTGGCCTGGAACTGCAACGGTGCCATGTTCGTCACCGCCATCGTCGCTGCGTAGTTTTCAAAATTGACCGAATCAGAAGCGACCGCATTAAAGGCTAGCCCGTTGATGCCGATTTCCGTAACCGTCCAGGTCATCGACGAACTGCCGGCAAGTTCGCTCTCGACGAAGACTTTTGAAGGGGCCGAACCGGCATCCCACGATTGGCCGCTAACGATTTCCTGCGTGCGGTTGCGATCTTGCCAGACGCGAATGTCGCC
>JANXOJ010000301.1 GCA_025353625.1 Planctomycetota bacterium
CCTCGACCCGCCACAACTCCCCAATCCCTATTCCCTTCATTCCTAATCCCTCTTCCCATGTACAGCAAATCCTCCCTCGTCTCCCTCTTCCGCCAAAAGGCCCTCAAGTTCGGGCAGTTCACACTCGCCTCGGGCAAGCAGGCGTCCTATTATCTCGACGGCAAGCAGGTGACGCTCGACGCTTACGGCTCGCTGCTCGTGGCCGAGGGGATTCTCGATCTACTGGTTGCCGCAGGCCCTCTGCCGGCCGCAGTGGGCGGGATGTCGATCGGTGCAGACCCCATCACCTCGGCCGTCGTCACGATGTCGGCCGTGCGCAACACGCCCATCCTGGGCTTCATGGTTCGCAAGGAATCGAAAGGCCACGGCACGAATCGCTATATCGAAGGCCCCGTGCAACCCGGCTCCGAGGTGGTCATCGTGGAAGATGTTGTGACCACCGGCGGCTCGTCGCTCCAAGCGATCGAGCGATGCGAGGCGTTCGGACTGAAAATCGCGCGCGTGATTGCCATCATCGACCGCATGGAAGGCGGAGCAGAAGCCTTCACGAACCGCGGCTACCCGTTCGTAAGTTTGCTGACAATCCGCGATTTTGGCATTGAGCCGCCGGTGGGATAATGACAAAATGTTCGAGGTTCAACGTTCGCGGGTGGCCGGCTACCCGCTCGTCGATTGAATTTTGCCCATTTTGTCGTTTGGAAGCTTTCCATGGAAACCTCCCTCCACCGAGAACTCAAACTTCTCTATGCCGGCAAGCAGGCCAAGTCGGAAGTTGCGTTGGCCGGGTATCGGATTGACGCCATTGCTCGGGGTCGGCTGATTGAAATTCAGCATGGCTCGTTAGGGGCGATTCGCGATAAGATTCGCACGCTGCTGGAGACGCATCGCGTGACGATCGTCAAGCCGATCATTGCTTCCAAAGTGCTCATCAAGACGGCGGCCAAGGGGGGCGTGGAATTGACCCGTCGCATGAGCCCCAAGCGCGGCAAACTGCTCGATCTGTTCGACGAGCTGGTCCACTTCACGCGGGTCTTCCCTCACGAGCGTTTGACGCTGGAAGTCCTGCTCGTCGAGGTTGAAGAGTGGCGTTATCCGGGGCATGGCCGAAGGCGGCGGTGGCGAGAAAACGACCACGTCATCGAAGATCAGCGGCTCGTATCGATCCAGGCAAAGTACCGGCTGCGGACGGCGGCCGATCTGGTACGCTTGGTCCGCTGTCCCCTGCCAAAACCGTTCCATACGGCCCACTTGGCGCAATCGCTGGGCGTGCGGCGATGGTCGGCTCAGCGCATCGCCTACTGCCTGCACCAGATCGGTGCGTTAAAGAACGTGGGCAAAGAGGGCAACGCACGGCTCTTTGAATATGTAAAAGGGTGAGATCGAGCGACGTGGACAAACTGCGAGCTCTGCCTTGGGGTTTCTTCCCTTTTCTGGTTCATCCAACCGAAGCGTGCGCGAGCGTACGTGATTATTCCAAAGCTGGCTACGTTGATGGATTTCGTAAAGGCATGCGTCCGGGGGCCAATCGGGTTCAATAGAGCGGCACGTTGAAGATAGAAAACATCCGTGGGCCTGGACGCGCCATTGGCACACCGGAGCCTGGAGATTCCTTTTTTTCAGCTCCGAAGTTCCACAATCCCGTACCCTAACGGAGGTTCCGTACGATAGCGCTGGGTCCGAGGCGGAACCTAGCGCATCCTTGAGTCGGATGAACCTCTTTACAGATGGGGCTTCGTCTTTCAACACAACCCAACTTGTTGCAAGATTCACTACCCGTGATCGGGCACGGCGAATGGCGGCAAGATGCTCTTCGGTCGCGGCGGACGCAACATGCCCAAGCCCGAACTGCTGCCGTTGGCATTACTGGCACCATTGTTCGCGGCGATCGGCATAGCGACACCTGGGCTGCGCGTATCGGAGTGCATGTGGCCGTCTTGCATACGGATAATGCGATCCGCACGTTGGCCCAAATCGTCGGAGTGCGTAATTAAAATGATCGTCATTCCCCGCTCGCGATGCAGTCGGGCAAAGAGTTCAAATACGCCGTCGGCCGACTTGGAATCGAGATTGCCCGTTGGCTCGTCGGCCAATAGCAAAATCGGATCGTTGGCCAACGCCCGTGCAATGGCGACGCGCTGCCGCTCGCCGACGGAAAGCTGCAAAGGCAAGTGATTCACGCGATGGCTCAGGCCGACAACGGCCAGCAATTCGGCCGCCTTTTGCGGGCGGAGGTTCATTGGCAGCGTGCCTTCAAACATCGGCACCTGTACGTTCTCTTCCGCCGACAGCACGGGCAAGAGATAAAACGACTGGAAGACGAAGCCGATCTTTTGTGCCCGGAGTTGATCGAGGCTCTTGACCCGCGAGACGGGTTGACCGTCGAGGAAGACTTCGCCGGACGTGGGGCGGTCGAGCATCCCAAGCATGTTTAGCAGCGTCGATTTGCCGCTGCCGCTGGGGCCCATGATCGAGACGTATTCACCGCGATGGATGTCGATGCTGACATCGACCAGGGCGTTGACTTGGCCGTCGGTGTAGGTCTTGGTGACGTGCTCCGTGCGAAGGATCGACTGGCTCGACGCGGAACCGTTGGGATAAAAGCCATTATTGCTCATTGCATTATTACTCATGTCGCAAAGCCTCCGTCGGCAGCAATTGGGAACCGCGGTATGCGGGGTAGGCCGCTCCCACCAGTCCCACGACAATCGCGATTGCAAAGCCCTTCATTACGATGTCGGGGGTAATGGCTGCTTGCACGACGCCATTCACAACCGGCAAACGACTCAGAACCTTAATCAACAAGAGTCCGCCCGCCGTGCCGATGACGCCGCCACCGATACTCAAGAGGACCGATTCCAAGAGGATCATCTTCATCACGCGGGAGGGGCACCAGCCGATTGCCCGCAGAATGCCGATTTCGCGAGTCCGCTCGAAGACCGACATGAACATCGTGTTCAGCACGCCGATACCGCCGATGAAGAGAGCAACCGCCGATGTCATCCAGGCCATTGCCGATGCGGCACGAATTTGATTGCTCTGCTGCACGAATTCTCCGGGCGGTTTGGCGCGGAGCTTACACTTATTGTTTTCGGCCACTTTGGTTTCAATCAGCTCGCGCATGGCTGCGACACCTTCCGGCGTTTTGTCCTTGACGTTCACGGTGCATCCGGTGATGCTGCCCTTCTTTCCGAGAACCTTCTGGCAATCCTCGAGAAGCATCACCACCATGTTGCTTTCGATGTCTTGGCTGCTTTCAAAAATACCAACGACCGTGAACTTCTGCTCGGCAACCGTAATGGACTGCCCAATCTTCACCGATTTTGTATTGGCCAAATTATTACCGACCACACAACATTTGTTGCCGAGATGCTTTTCGGATAGATTTTCGCCGCCGACAATCTTCAACTCGCTAAACATATAGTTACCTAGCGGCCAGCCTTGCAATCCTACGGGATCGCTGCCGAATTCCTCGAACATCTGGAAATCCACGAGGCCCGCACAAGTCGCTTCCACGCCATCGAGTTTAGAAATGTCCTGAGCGACCTTCTCGGGGAGAATGGTGCTAAGAGGGCTCACGGCACCCGCCTGGGTAACAATGAGCGACACGCCGCGATCGGTATAGAGCTTGAGCATCGACTGCCGAAAACCGTCGGCCAGACCGACGAGAGCCACGACCGCAGATACCGCCACCGCCATGCCCGTCATGGTCAGCGTCGAACGAATCCGCCGCCGCAGTACGTTTCTAAAAATGAACGTTGAAAATCGCATCTAGGTTTATCCCCGCATTCCGCCCAGAAATTTCGGGCCAAGGGAGCCGCCAGCACGAAGGAAAGCGGCCATCGCCAACTCTTTAATGATATCGTGTTTCCCCAGGGGGTCCAGATGGAGTTCCCCTGCAAATGCAACAAAATTCTTGCAAAAACCTGCAAAAACGACCTGCTCGACTAGGCCATTTGCAGCGAATGTCGCCTTCAGGCGGCTTGGGCTAAGGAAGCGTGCTGTGCAAGCCAACTATCAACCCTTATCGCCCGCTACGCTACCCACCCCTTCGGGAACTTGCGGCGTCTCAATCTGGAGGTCGTTAGGAAGCTTAAAATCGGTCGGCATCTGATAGTCGGGGGCTTTTTCGGTCGTACCCGTCGCCATGATGCCGGGCGTTGATAGTTTTGGTGCCTCAGAGGCGTTCGGGGCAGGCGGGGTCATGCCGCGCTCGCCGGGCCGAAGGAAGATAAAAACACCCACGCTGGCAACCAAAAGCAAAGCTGCCGATAGAAAAATCGCCTTTTTCATAATCTTGACCTCTCCGTGGTCTGAGTAAACTAGGCAAGCTGCGTGAGATTTGGCAACGAATTGCGAAAGTCGCTCGCACAATTCTATGCGGAGCGTGTGAAAAAGCCAAATGAATCAACCCAGCCGGCCTCATCCTGAAGCCTAACGTTTATCATCGGATAATTTATCAAGTTGGCCTACACAAAGTATCGGGCACACTCCAACTGTCTTTGGAAATGGCGGACGGCAAAGCGACTTTGCTTAATGCATTAAAAGCGAACCCCACGAGCAGATTCCTTCTGCGCGTGGGGTTCTTCGCTGCGCAACGAACATGATGCGGGCGGCGAGGGGGACGCTCGCAGGCCCGCACGGTGAAACTCACACCAAAAAACACTCCCCTGAAAATACCGCTACTATAAAATCTGAATGAGGCAATCCAAATGTCGTAACTTTCCGCGTCGTACCAATCCGTTTCGTCTGGCCGAATATGAACGTGAACCGTTATTTAACTTGATCTAATTTGACGGAATGGCCTTCCGTGGCCGCAATCATCGCTGCCTCCAGAACACGCTGCGTCTGATAGGCATCGTTAAAATCGGGGATCGGGAATGTCGGCTCCTGTCCGCCAAGCACACGCAGTATATCATACGCCTGATTGACGAAGCCATGTTCGTAGCCAATCAGGTGGGCGTCGGGCCACCAATTGCCCACGTAGGGGTGGTCGCCGCCGTGCGTACACATGATCGTTGTCCAGCCCTGGACGGCCCGAGGCAGCGTGGCATCGTAGAACTGCAATTCGTTCATCCGCTCGAAGTCGAATTTAATAGCACCCTTCGTGCCGTTCAGCTCCAGCGTGTTACGATTTTGATTGCCGGTGGCTTGACGTGCCGCCTCAAAACTCCCCACGGCACCGCCGGAGAAACGCGCAAGGAACAGCACCGCATCATCCACGGTGACGGGCCCCTTGCTCGCCGAGCCTGCTTGGCCCGAGACGATTCCGCCGCTTGAGACGCCGGAGGTTTTCGTCCGCTCCTTGATAAACGTTTCTGAAATCGCCCCAGAAACCTCCGCGATTTCCTGACCGGTGACAAAGCGGGCCATGTCGATGATGTGGGCGTTCAAGTCGCCGTGCGCACCGGAACCAGCCAGACTTTTATCGAATCGCCACAGCAAGGGTACCGAATCATCGGCCCAGTCTTGCAAATAGGCCGCGCGGACGTGACGGATATCGCCCAAGCGACCCTCCTTCACCAGTCGATGTGCCAAGCCCACCGCCGGGCAGCGGCGATAATTGAACCAAACGAATGTCTTGACGTTGGCCTTGCGGGCCGCTTCGACCATTTCGCGAGCATCGCTCAGCGAACCGGCAATCGGCTTCTCGCAGGCACATGCCTTGCCCGCCGCGATGGCCGCTTTGGCCGGCGGGGCGTGCATGTAGTTCGGCGTTACGATATCGACCAAGCCGATTTCGGGCGAGCGGACGAGCGATTCCCAATCGGTGGTATGATTTTTCCAGCCCCAGTTGTCGGCGAATAGCTTGGGGTTCTCTTCGGCCTGGCCAAAGACGGTGTGCATTACCGCCTGCAAGGGCGGCTTGAAGAAACGGTTCACCTGCCCCCACGCATTGGAATGCGTGCGACCCATAAAACCTTGCCCGACAAGGGCCACATTGAGCGTCGCCATAACCGTGTTCCCGAAGGTGCGTCAACTGCTAAATGGGGTTATATTCCGGTTTGGAAAACATTGCAAGGGGCCGGAGGGGTAAATTTTTGGGCAAAGTATTATGCCCACTCCGAGTGCCTAGTACTTTCGTCTGGAATTCAAGGCCGAAAGTGGATAAGATGGCCGTAAAGATATTCGTCTCGCGGAGCGAGAGGAGTACGTTTACCAAAAGGAATTGCGTTATGTTTCTCAATCTCAATAAAGCCGGCTTGGGCGTCGCTTTGGTCCTAGGAATTGCGTTGGGTGCTGCGTTGACCGGTTTTTGGCCTAGTGTACCGATGTACGCAGTGGCCACCGACCGCAACGATTCGTTTGCAGTTGCCACCGGCTATTGCGATGAGTCGGTGGAAGCGGTTTATTTCCTCGATTTTCTGACGGGGGATTTGACTGCCGCCGTTGTGGCCAAGCAAAATGGCAAGTTCAACGCCTTCTATACGCACAACGTTATTGCCGACCTGGGAATCGCCCCCGGTAAAACGCCGCGATTCCTGATTACCACCGGCATGGCCGACCTTCGCCACAGTGGCGGAAAAGTCGCCGCGCCCAGCCGTTCGCTCATCTACGTCTCCGAGCTTACCACCGGCAAGGTAGCTGCCTACGCCATCCCCTGGTCGAGTTCCGCATGGACGGCCGGTCAACGGGGTAGCGGCGAAATCGTGCTCCTCGATGTTGGCCGCTTCCGCTCCGCCGGGGGCGGAGGAGCCGTTGGCAAAGAAACCGAGCGATAAGGATTCATGCAAATCATCGTCAACGATCGGCCGCAAGAAGTCGCCGACGGCTGCACCGTCGCCGCGCTCCTGGAGCAACTGGAGTTGACCGGAAAACCGGTCGCCGTGGAAGTCAATTTCCATTTGGTCCCCCGGCAGAAGCACGCCGATTGCCTTCTGGCCAACGGCGATCGGCTAGAAATCGTCACGCTGGTCGGTGGCGGGTGACAGGTAAGGCGGCGTCGAGGAACGAATTCCACCAAATTGCCACTTCCGCGATTTGAAGCAAAAGAATTTGATCTGCGGATTTTCGCAGATAGAAACACCGTTATTCGCCCGAATCTGCGAACGCTTTTCAAACGTTTGGCTGAGATGTTTCCCGATTGAAAATTGTTGTATTTTCCGATGGTGGGTCTTCGTTCCTCGACGCTGCACAACCGACCACCCGTTCCACCTTCCACCGCAAAACGAATTACAATAGCTTCATGGGCTACCGCAATCTCCAAGAATGTGTTCGCGATCTCGAAGCCAGGGGGCAACTCGTCCGCGTTCGCGAGCCGATCGATCCGCATTTGGAAATGGCCGAAGTCCAGCGACGCCTGTTCCGCGCCGGCGGGCCGGCCGTGCTTTTCACCAATCCCCGCGGCTGCCGCTTTCCGATGTTGGCAAACCTTTACGGCAGCCCCAAACGGATACGTTATCTCTTCCGCGATACGCTGGAAGGGGTCAAGCGTCTGGTGAAACTGCAAGTCGATCCGGTCGATCTGCTGCGTCGGCCGCGAACCTATATCCGCGCGCCGTTCATGGCCTGGCACTCGCTGCCCAAGAAGGTGCGTCGCGGGCCGGTCGTGGAATGTGAGACGACCATCAGCGAACTGCCGCAGTTGACTTCCTGGCCCAGCGATGGCGGGGCCTACGTCACATTGCCGCAGGTCTATACGGAAGATCCTCATAGTCCGGGCTTGATGCGGTCCAACCTGGGCATGTATCGCGTGCAACTTAGCGGCGGCAATTATGCTCGCAATCGCGAGGTGGGCATGCACTATCAGATTCATCGCGGCATTGGCGTACACCATGCGGCCGCCTTGGCGTTGAAGAAGCCGCTGCGGGTCAACGTCTTCGTCGGTGGGCCGCCGGCCATGGCACTTGCCGCCGTGATGCCGCTGCCCGAGGGACTGAGCGAACTGGCCTTCGCCGGTGCGCTCGGCGGTCGTCGCGTGCCGATGATCGTCGACGGCGACGCGCCCGGCATCCACGCCGAGGCCGATTTCTGCATCACCGGCCATATCGATCCATTGCGGCAACTTCCGGAAGGCCCCTTTGGCGATCACCTGGGGTATTACAGTCTGGCCCACGACTTTCCCGTGCTGCTCGTCGAAAAGGTCTATCATCGCAAGAACGCCATCTGGCCGTTCACCGTCGTGGGGCGTCCGCCGCAAGAGGATTCGATGTTCGGCGAGTTGATCCACGAACTGGTCGAGCCGGTCATCCCGCGCACCGTCGCCGGCGTGCGGGCCGTACATGCCGTCGAGGCGTCGGGCGTTCATCCGCTGCTGCTGGCCATCGGCAGCGAACGCTATGTGCCGTATGAAAATCGCCAACGGCCGCGAGAATTGCTCACGCAGAGCAATGCCTTGCTGGGCCAAGGGCAGTTGTCGCTGGCCAAGTACTTGCTGATTATCGCCGGGGAAGATAACCCGCAACTCGACGTTCGCGACATCCGCGACTTTCTTCGGCACGTTCTGGAACGCGTTGACTGGCGGCGCGATCTACACTTCCAGACTTGCACGAATATCGACACGCTCGACTACAGCGGCGACGGGCTGAATCAAGGCTCGAAGGTGGTCGTCGCGGCAGCAGGGCCGGCCTTGCGGACGCTGCCCGTCGCCCTCGATAGCCGCTTGACCGTACCCGAGGACTTGGGTTTTCGTCGGCCCACGGTATTCCTGCCGGGCATCCTCGTCGTGGAAGGGCCGGCATGGAAGGACGAAGCGGGCGGCATCGATCGGGCGGTCGATCGGTTTTGTCAGTCGTTCCAGCGGCGCGACACGATCAATAATTTTCCGCTGGTCGTGATTGCCGACCAGTCCGATTTTGCCGCACGGAGCCTCGACAACTTCCTCTGGACCACTTTCACGCGGAGCAATCCGGCGACCGATATTTACGGCATTGAGGCATTCCTCCGCGACAAACACTGGGGCTGCTTCGGCTCGGTGGTGATCGACGCCCGCACGAAGCCGCACCACGCCCCGCCCCTGATTGAAGACCCAGGCGTATCGCGACGGGTCGATTTATTGGCCTCGCGCGGCGGGCCGTTGCATGGGATTATTTGAGTGGACATACTTGCTTCCGAATCTTCGCGCTGGCTGATTGCCGCTTGGTTTCTTTTCGTGGGCGGGGCAATTGGTAGCTTCTTGAATGTTGTCGCATATCGACTTCCGGCCGGCATGAGCGTTTCTTGGCCCGGCTCGCACTGTCCGCAGTGCAAGCATGCTATTCGCTGGTACGACAACATCCCCGTGCTGGCTTGGCTATGGCTGGGCGGGAAGTGTCGCGACTGCCGTGGGGCCATCTCGATCCGCTATCCGCTCGTTGAAGCAGCGACGGCCGCGATGTTTCTGACCGTACTGGTAGTGGAAGTCTTTCATCCAGGGGCGAACCTCCGCAGCATCGGCCAACTCGACGGGCACACGACCGGGGAGCTTTTGGGGACGTGCGGTTTTCACCTGGCGTTGTTGAGTACGCTTCTAACGGCGGCGTTAATTGCCTGGGATGGCAAACGACCGCCGAACCGGCTGTACGTGCCATTTGGTGTCGCGGCACTTATTCTGGCCGTGGCATGGCCGCCGCTACATGCCGTGCTAATAGTGCCCGGTTTTGCATGGAGCCTTTGGATGCTCTGTGCCACAATCGTGTGCGTTGTAGTTTTAGCGTTTATCACGGCACTCTTTTTCACGTTGCTTGGAGAGTTGTCCCCTGAGCGCAATCCACTACAAGGACTTTTCGGGCCGTTGATTTGTATCGGCCTGACATTCGGCATGCAGGCAGAGGGTATATTGCCGGTTGTGGCAGTGTTACTCTCGATCATCGGCACTGCTTGGGCTAAGCTTTGGCCGGTGCTTACCCGGCTTTCGGCCATCGTTTGGCTCGTGCCGTTGACGTTTCTCTGGATTTTGTATTGGCAACAGCTTGCGGCCTACCTACGAACTCTTCACTCCTAATTCCTAACCCACACCCCCATGCCCTTACCCTACGACCCTCGCCCCGATCAAGACAAAATCGTCCACTCACCCAGCTATCGGCTAGCCTACGCGGACGCCGATTTTCTCAATGGGCCGCGTCTGCGCTCGAACCGCATGGAACTTGAATTTCTCAAGGCCGACCTCGCGCTCCAGGACCAAGGTATTCAGAACACAATCGTCGTCTTTGGCAGCACGCGAATCGTCGAGCTGGCGGAGGCCGCTCGTCATTTGGACGATGTCCGCAAGGAGTTGGCCGCAAACCCGGCGGACGTTTATCTGCTGAGGGCCGTCGCGAAGGCCGAGCGGATCGTTGCCAAGGCTCGATACTACGACGTTGCCCGTGAATTCGCCCGGCTTGCTTCCCAAAGCGGCCACGGTATCAGCCAGATTCACTTTACGATCATGACCGGCGGCGGGCCAGGGATCATGGAGGCGGCCAATCGCGGCGCGCACGATCTGGGGGCCAAGTCGATCGGCCTGAATATCAGCCTGCCGATGGAGCAGGCTCCGAACCCTTACATCACGCCCGACCTATGCTTCCAGTTCCACTATTTTGCCATTCGCAAATTCCACTTTCTCCTCCGCGCGATGGCCCTCGTCGTTTTCCCGGGCGGCTTTGGCACGTTGGACGAGCTGTTCGAGGTGCTCACGCTTCGCCAGACGGGCCGTATGCAGCGTATCCCAGTGATTCTTGTGGGGAGCGATTTCTGGAAGCGGGCGGTCGATTTCCACTATTTGGCCGACGAGGGAACGATTGCCGACGATGACCTCAAGCTGTTTGAAATCGTCGATTCCGCCGATGCGGCCTGGCAGATCATCCAAAGATTCCATCAGTTGGTGGGGGATGGGTGATTCTTTGGTTCCCACCCGAGTGGGAACGGAAAATAAAAGAAAATAAAAGGTGACGGCCACGAATGGCACCCTTTATTCCCTTTATTCTCCACCAATCTTTCTTGGGTGATAAACTGATTCACCATCATATCGACCAGGGCGGCATCGCTACCGGTCTACCCCAGTCAGTACATTGGGCGTGGAATTTTATCTTGCATCCTAACTGAAAGACGAAGTAGAGATGGAACTTGGCGATTTTGTAAAAGTACTGGCAGAAGCCGCTCCGAACGCACCTGAGCTTGAGAAATGTGGGTTCTCGAACGAGCAAGCGACGGACTTCATTAAGTCGTTTCTGTGTGTCCAGCGTGATCGCCCGTTGCTGTTAGAAAGCGGTTCAAATCAACTTCTGGAACTGGTGCGGGAATGGGACTTGAGCAAGGTTGAAATCGGCATGATAAGGTTTCCCGAACCGCCAAGTGAACGATTAGGGAGTATATGCGTTGGTTATGTTGAGGTCGACCCCTTGGTGATACTTGCCGACACAGATGAAATCGCTGTCCACGAATTGGGCACAAAGGAGCATCTGCTTTGGGTCGTTGCGAAGTGCGGTTCCAAGTTGCTCGATGCATTGGTCATCGCAGCACGGTTCCTCGCACGGCGCGCCGTTGGTACGATTGACTTCGACGATAGCAAATTGGCGCGATCGATCTCTATAGAGTGTGCCACTGCCGCCGGCGGCGATAAGTATTTAGACTTTTATAAGATGCTTTTAGGTGCGGAGTGAGTGCCTCCCTTGGGAAAATAAAAGGTGCCAGCCACGAATGGCACTGCGGCTTGGTACGAAAGGGCTTAGGGCGACGGGCGGCCGTCGGAGCGGCTGATCGCTCGACGCCCAGGTTGGATTCGCGCTGGGCATCGCTGCTGCCGAGTGCGGCAACGCTCGGCGCGGAGCGGTAGCTCGCAATGCCAAGCGTGTCGCCGGGCACTCTTGGGCCGCTCGGTGGTTTGCCACACGACGGGAGCAAATTTCCTTCCGTTTGATATTGCAGGAACAGGGCGCTCGTGGCGTCCACATCGTTACATAAGTTCGGCTTGCGCTTCCTTTCGCGGCTTCGTCAGCAGCGCAATCGGCTTGGCGCGACGTTTTACGGCCCGAGGCTCTATTCGATCGGGACGATTCCCCACGATCTGCCCTGCGAGGCTTGTGATCTGTGCCGCAACGACTCTCGCCAGGAGTTCTTCGTCGGCATAAGCCAGCGTTACCAGCGAAGCGGCAATCGTCTGCATGGCCGTGGCAAAACTCAGTTCCCTGGGCGAGCGGCCGCTCTCACGCGCCGCTTCAAGCATCGCTTTGCGAATCAGGTTGTAAGACAACAGACAGGTCCATATTTCGCTGCGCACCATCGCCGCCGACTGGCACCTCAGCACGTCCATGCCCATCGTTTTCTTGATCGCGCGAATATCAAGTTCCGCGAGCCACCTTTGACGATAGAGATCGGCGATCTCTTCCGGCGGATAATTCTCAGCATCGAGCGTTGTCGCGACCCTTGGCGACCTCGCACGACAACCGTCTGAGGACCGCTTCGGGCACTTTGGCACGCGCTCG
>JANXOJ010000343.1 GCA_025353625.1 Planctomycetota bacterium
TCGTAAAATGCCCTCCCCCCAAGCCGACGCGAGTCTGCGGAAAGAGTATCGGGCCGCGAGAAGTAAGCTTGATCAGCAATGCCACCAAGATCATCAGCGGCAATAGCATTAGAAGTCCCACGCCAGATGCCGCGATATCGACCGTGCGCTTCCAAATAGGCAGTGCCTTGAAGAACAAGGGCTCCATGGCTTCGGTGCTGTTATCGTACGCCGAACCGTCGGAGGAAGCCGCATTTCGATCCGCGGTGCCTCGGTTGGAATCGCCCAGAAACCAGTCGGACGGATAGCAATAAACGCGGCATCGCGGTAGGTCGACGCGGTCGGGGAACGCAAGGCAGAGCTCGTCGGCCAACGTCCATGCGCCCCAGGAGGGCGTGTTGGGCAGCAGAACGCCAATATGCCGCGTATCGAGCCAGCCTGCCTCGTCCGTATCCCGCAACCGCCGCCCCAGCAGGCGTGCGATCTGCCTTAGGGTGGCCCTGCCCTTGTGCGCGCTGGGTACGCCCAACGACAGAAGAGAAAGCGTGTTGCCCCAACGGTCGGCGCGTGCGCGCTCCCGCTCCATTGCCTGGCGGAACTGGGTAACGGCATACAGCCCTTCCAATTCGGCCGATTTTCGCGACTTGTTCCAAAGCTTTGTGAACCACATAGTAGATACCTAAATCGAGGGTGAAGACTCTTGGCGATTACGCCACCGTGGGTTGGCCAAGAAGGCCCGATTCCGACCCGCCGCGAACCGATTGCCGGCACAAAACCAGAATCCATAAAATCGTAAGGACCGAAGGCATCGTGATGAACAGCACCGGCTCCGTTAGTCCCACGACCAGCGTAACGAGCACTACATACGTCAATAAAGCGTCCCGCCGCGTCAAGGCAGCAAACAGTTGCTGCACGAAGGCAGCAAGAACGACCATCGTGCCGACGATGCCAAGGCAGAGAGCAACATTCAAAACTTCATTGTGCGCGTGCCGCAGGCTCGGATCGTAGTCTTGGCTGGCAGCAACGCAGCATCCATATCCCCAGCCAACGAGAGGCGAATCCCCAATTCGGCTCAACACATAGGGCCAAATATCGGCCCTTCCCGTAAACCTCGAGATCTCTTCCGAAGTCCCGCTCCGCGCTAAGGCGGCGGCAATCGCATCGAACTGAAGCGTTGTCGTACCGCTGCCGAGGAGGAAGAGGGCCATGCAGCCGGCCGCGATTGCAGTGCCGAAGAGCAAGACGATTCCGCGCGCGTTGAGCCGTCGCATCAAAACGACCGATGCGGCCACGACCGTGCCAATCACGGCCGTGCGACTTTTGGCTCCCACGAATGTCAGGCAGGCCAACGCGAGCAGAATCCACATCCATCGGGTGGAAAGCAGGCGCTCAAAACGGAAGAGCATAGCCAGTCCCACGAGCGCGGCTGCATGAAAGCCCAGTTGCTGGGCGTCGCCGCCGACGCGCACGATGCTCTCGCCATTGGGCAACATCTCCACGCCCCGTCCAAGATCGGGAATCGCAAAGTACAAGGTCCATTGCGTGCAGATATAAACCACGATTCCCAGCAGAATGAGCCGGAGCACGCGGACCGTTCCTAACTGCTCGACAATTACAGGAACGAAAAACAGCACGGACCACAGCACGCCCGATGTGGCAACGGCTTGGCGCACGTCGCAGGCAAACGGGATCGTCGCCACGGCCCAGACGCCGAGAATGACGATC
>JANXOJ010000362.1 GCA_025353625.1 Planctomycetota bacterium
GAGAACGGTACGTCCAAGTCGAGCGCGAAGAACTCGATCCGACCCTGGTCGAGCCAGAATCGAACCGGTTGCCGTTCCAGTCTTCCCTTGCTGATTACTAGGAGCCCGTTGCACACGATGGCTTTGCCGTCGCCTGACCATTGCGCGCGGTAATATCCAACGCCGAGGATCGTACGCTTCCTGGTCTTGACATCAATGATCGAAATCACGAGAGATCTGTCACTTTCAACCGTAGTGCAGGCAATGGTTCTGCCGCTCGGCGACCAGCTTGGCCAGTTGCCTGCTGCGAATTCCGCTTCCTCGCGTCCATCCGTGCCGGTAAGGTAAAGCATGGAGTCGAAATGGTCGCCGCTCGACTCGCGTAACCTTGTTCCGCCGCGAGCAAAGACGATCTTGTTGCCATCCGGCGACCAATCGGGGAATCGGCCTTCACAGATCTTGCGTTCCTTGCCCGTCGCCACGTCCGTGATGAAAACGCACGGCGTTTCGCCGACGTTTTGGGTGATCAAGAGTTGCTTGCCATCCGGCGACCATCGTGGCGATGTCCCGATTCCCAGCTTGCGCAAACCGGTTCCGTCCACTCCAACCAACCAATTCTCAATTCCCGGAGAATCGCCAACGGTCAAGCCGCTGAACGCCACCATTTTGCCATCCGGCGAGATTTCCGGGCAGCCACAATCCCAGTGGCCCGGCATGTCGACGAAGACCGGCGGCTTGCCGCGAACCTGAATGCAAACCATCCGGTTGTGTTCCTGCCCCGGAAGCCGCGATCCTTCTGCGGTTTGCGCATACGGACTGCGTTCTGAACAACCGATCAGAAGCGCGGCGGCTGCCGCGCATTGAAAGCTTCGAGTGATGGTCATCCTGGGCCTTTCCGGAACCTAATCCACGCCGTTGAGAATGTTCAGAGTGCGGCACCGCACCGCCAAGTAGCGATCAACTTCCTACGGATAGGAATTTTGATTCGTCTCAGCTTTGAGTGTAATCCTGCAAACCTAGTGAAGCAAGTGAGGCTTGGGCACCCGGCCGCTAGCGGCCCAATCGCCCACGCCTCACGTTGTAAGCCTTTTCTGTCGCTTTGTTGCCGAAATGTTGCCGACGTTGCGGCGTGGGCAGCATGCGAATGGGGGGGCAGAGGACGTGGTGTGGCGGATTCCGCACGCAGCGCAGACCGGTTCTAGTCCTGTGCGTCGCAGGGAATAGAACCGGGCGTCGCAGGCCATTTCCCAAGGCACGTCGCACGAAGGCGGCTCGCGGTCGCAATCCAGATCGGGCACGAACGCCAACTCGTCCGCGCCGTAGACCGCGCCGTAGACCGCGCTGCGGTCGCTCGGCGGCGACCGATCCGTGCGCGGGTGCCCGGCCACAATCCACAATGACGAAGGATATTCTCGGTCACGTCGCCTTGCGGCGGCTCGATGAGCATGGCCCAGGTCCGGTTGGGGATGACGGCCGCGCCACACTGCCGGAACCCCCGCCGCGGCGGCGGGCATATCGGCCCCTTCCGCGCGCTTCCTCCGCATCCCCCGCAGCTTGTTGGAGTACCAGCCGTAATAGCGAACGAGGTGCGCGCCCTTGGGCGGTATGTGTTGCGTACATTCGGCCAGGAAATCGAGCGGGGCAGGTATCTGATAGTTCCGCTTCACGCCAGACTCGAGCAATTCGCGATGGGGGTCGGGAAAGGCGCGGCAGGCGTCCTTCTCCGCCTTGTAGACGACATCGCCAGTCTTTTCTTCCCACGTTTTCTTCCCGGAGCCAAATACGTTGGCACTCCTTATCGTCGGCGCAACGGTTAGTTTTTTGCTCAAAGGAATACTAAACGCTAATAGTAATGGTTTCGCGTGCCTCCGGTGGCCCGTGTATGAACGGGTAAGGATAGGCTACTTTACGACCTTGCCCGTTGCGGCCCACTCGACTCCTTGGGCGATGATTGTGCTGACTTCGGGCGTGGCAATTGCCTTGGCGTCGTGCCCGAAGGCGTTATGCAGTACGCGACCCTTGCCGTAGGCGAGCGAGAAGACGAGCGGCTCGGTCTTTTTGCTCCAATTGGAATAGGCTTCGACGATCAGATGGATCGGTTCGTCGCCGGCCAGTTTGGCGTATAGCTCGTCGTCGGTCTTGAAACCGGCCAGCCCGGCGGCGACTGGGTGATCCTTGTCGGCAATGGTCGCGGCGAACTCACCCTTGGGCCCGTGGCCCGACTTTTTCATCACCCAATGTCGGCCACAGAGTTTGCCAAAGTTGTCCCAATCGGGGAACGATGCGCTGGCCAAATGCTGCACGAAGAAGCCCTTGCCGCCACGGACGAAGTCCAGCAAGTTCTTCTTCGCCGCATCGCTGAGGGGGGCCTTGCGGTTAAAGCGGTTCAGGTAGATTACGTCGTAGGCGGCAAGAGCTTCAGCCGAATCGAACGGCTTGAGGTCTTCACTGACCTTTACATCAAACTTGCCCGCGCTCGCAAGCACTTTTTCGACGGCTGCCGTCGTTTCTTTCCAATGGTGAACGTCCACGTCATCGCCGGTAATGAGCAAGACCTTGATCTTGGACGGGGCATCGGCGGCGCGAAGGTTTGGGGATAGAGTAGCAAAAGCAAGGCCCGCGAGGGCAAGAAAGGAAGTGCAGTGCAGCATTGAAGTTCTCCAGGTTATAGGGCTATCCGCGAAGCGGTGGGATCGACCGAGTGTTTTTCCATGTTAGCGGCAGAAATTGCCGCGTCAAGTACGACAATTTTCGTAGGCCGGACAAGTAACCGTAGGGTGTGGAGCAGGTAAAAAGGTGCGTTACACAACCCACAATTCCCAGGTCGGTTCGCTTCACACAGCCTACGAACCACCCGTTTGTAGATGCGAATCGTTAATGTCTTGCAGGCTTATCCATCCCTTGAAATCGACAAAGCCAATCTAATCCTCAAGATTTGCATAATCGATACCGATAATTCCGTTACGTTACCGGTAGTTTCTTCCGGTGAATCCATTTCAAAACACTCTTTGGCGTTGAATCGGCGAGATCTGAAAAGATGCAACGTAAATAATACAAACGAGTTGTGTCGATTCCTGCCCGTCGTATGGTAAAGGTGAATTCCATGTCCACTGCCCCTGGCAAAAATGGCACGGCCGTCGAGAACCGGACTACCAAGGACTCCGAAACTAAGAAGCCGAGCTATCGACCTGCGCAATCCATGCAAGGCTCCGAGCCGGCAATTATCTCCCAGATTCCAGCCCTGGACGTTGTAAACCCTGCCGTAAATCCCCGCCCCTCTTCGGAAGGCCGGATAATTAGCCAGCTCGCATCGATGCGACTACTGGTCGGCATGGGATTGGCTCTGGTTGTGGGAGCGACATTGCCATATCTTTTCAATCGCGGCGGCCGTGCGACGCCTGCCGTCAAGGAATTGCCTGCCTGGCAAGTAAGCGGGCCCTCGACGCCCTTGGCACCGCCTTCGGTGAATTCGACGGCCCCAAGTTGGCCGACGACCCCGCCGGCATCCGCAGCCAATCCGGCCCCAGCAGTAACTCCTTCACCCGCATATCTTACAGCGCAGCCGCCGCAAGTCGGTGCGAACCGGCCGATGGCTTTGAACGAGCCCGCTTGGCCCCAGGCCCAAATCCCATCCGACCCGCCGCGCAATACAACCATTGTTGCACCGACCATTCCCGTACCAAGCAATCCTCCGCTCAATCCGGTATCTAGCAATCTGCCCAACGATCCGCGTCTCTATCAGGCGGACGCTCGCAACGATGCGGCAGCCGCCTACCGCGGCGACTATCGCAACGAAATTCGTCGCGATGCGGCCGCGGTGCCTGCCCAAGATTACCGCAACCCGACCGCTGCGGAGATGCGGCCCGACTACCGCGACTATCGCAGCGACAACCGCGATCCCTATCCAGGCAGCGCGAACGGCGGCAGCCCGTTGATGCCGGCGAATCAGGCGGGCCAGGTTGCGAATCCGCAAGGGTATGCAACACAACCCAACAATGCGATGGCTCCTTCGGGCGCGACCGCTCCAGCCGCCACCTATCGCGACACACAGTATGTCGAGCCGGGCGTGGCTCGATTTGATGGTACGATTGCCACACCTCCCGTTAGGACAAACAGCTATGACAGTGCTGGACCGAGCATTCATTAAGGCATATCGCCGTCCGACCGGTGGATCGGCAACCGCAGTCGCGGAACCGCCGCGCGTCGTGGCGTTGGCAGCTTCGCAGATCGCCGTGGAGACGCCGGTCGCTCGGGCGACGGTGCCATTATCGCGAGCGACGGTGCCGTTATCGCAGGCGACGGTGCCGTTATCGCAGGCG
>JANXOJ010000427.1 GCA_025353625.1 Planctomycetota bacterium
GCTCGTGCAAGCCACCGCGCTGGCGTTGGGAATTGAACTGCTCGATCTACCCGCGTATTCGCCCAATTTGAATCTGATCGAGCGGTTGTGGAAGCACGTTTAGAAGCGTTGCTTGAACGGCAAATACCATGCGACGAATTCAAAATCGCCATCACCGACTGTTTGCAAAAACGCCAATCGCCAGACCCTCACGAACGGGATACCCTGCGGACAGGCAATTTTCAACTCTTCGACAAATAGACGTTTCTAGCCGCGGGAGGTATAACGACAGGTCAAGTCATAACTCTTACAGGTTACCCGCCCCTTTGAGTTCTCACTCACGAACCGTTGCCCCCGGCAACTGCACTTCAAAAACTGTGCCGGGGCCAGATTCGTTGTCTCGGACGCGGATGCGGGCTTTCAGCCGCTTGGCGATGTTGCGGACGATATACAGCCCCAAGCCCGTGCCGGGGCGTTCGCGTTCCAACTCCATGCCCAGGCGTTCAAAGCGGCGGAAGATTTGCCTGCGGAACTTTCCTGGGATTCCTCGGCCGTTGTCGCTGATGCGGACGATGGCATGATTGTCGGCGGTGCGCCGCACGGCAATGCCGACGCGCGGCTCGCTGCCGGCGTATTTCACGGCGTTGTCGATCAGGTTGCGAAAGAGGACGTCGAGATCGACGCGCCACGCCCGGACGATGCACGGTTGCAGTTCAAACTGAAAGATATCGGGCGAAACGCGA
Organism: Planctomycetota bacterium; assembly: GCA_025353625.1. Classification (GTDB taxonomy): domain Bacteria; phylum Planctomycetota; class Planctomycetia; order Pirellulales; family Thermoguttaceae; genus JANXQG01. Next base: position 723 of record JANXOJ010000427.1, read on the forward strand.
TAGTGGAGGCTTACCGTATTGGTGCAGTCGCGGAGCAGCAGATCGAGTGCGACGTCCTCGCGGTCGGCGTCGATGCGCCCTTCTTCCAGCTTGCCGGCGTCGAGCAATTGGTTGATCAGTCCATCGAGTCTGCCGACATCTTCAAGCATGCAGCCGTAAAAGCGTGCCTGTTCTTCGACGCTCACCTGATGGCGGTTGAGCGTTTGCAGATAGAGTTTGAGCGAGGCAATGGGCGATTTCAGTTCGTGCGTAACGCTATCGATGAAATTTGACTGCCGCCGATTGAGGTTGATGGCCTTGATGGAAAGCACGAGGTAGATGATCGTCCCGGCGAGCAGGACGCCGATGAAGGTCGTACCGATCGACAGCAATGCCCAATAGACGCCGGCCATGCGGTCGTCCTTGAGTGCCCCGAAAACATTCAGAAGCACCCAACCGATGGTCAGCACGACCAGGATCAGGATCATGACGATGGCCAGCGTGATCGGCAGACTGAGCGAGCGGCGCGTGGCCATGAGTTGAACCTCGCGTTATCGAGAGCCGAAGTAAAAGAGCACGAACCCCAAGGTGGCCGCCTGCAACGGACGCGGAACCCAAGCGCCAAAATCCAAGAGATAGGCCGCAGCCGCCAACGCCAGCACGCCAACCACCACGAGGGCCTTGATATCTTCCCAGCCGCGGACGGCACGCACGCGCACGATGTTGCCGCAGAAGTAGGCAAAGACCACGCCCAAAATCGAAAGAGCCTGCGGCTCCAGGATGCGGCGATGCAATAAGAGATAGACCGCAACGGACGCGAAGGCCGCAATCAAGATCACGCGGATGCTGTAACTGGGTAAGTAGAGCGGCCTCGCTTCCAGTTCAATGTAGCCTTCGTCAACGAGCCGCTGGATAACCTCCGGCGGCAAGCGGATGAACCGCCGCGAGGCAAAATAGTGTGCCATGGCGATCATCAGCGTTTCCGTCCAGAGCAGTTCCACCTCGCGACCGCGAACCAATTGCGAAATTACGACCGCCACGATGAGCAGCGTTAAAATCGCGCGGATGCTGCCTCGCGGAAGACCCAGCGGCGGTGGTATCGGCGGCGGTGATATGGGTGGCGGTGATATGGGCGACGGTGGTATGGGCGACGGAACCATGAAACTTCAGCAAATAGGCAATGGCAAGGCACGATGAATCTGCCCATTGATGATAGCGTACGGCGGGCGGAAAAGAAATCGTCCGAAACAACTCGTACGTGCTTTGGCCGGTCGCAACGCCGCGCTTCCGCCCACAGGCGGGACTACGAACGGACGAGATCGCCCGACTTATATTGAGAACGAATCGGCGGTGAAGTTTGGATCGCGGACGTTCAGTCGCGGCTTTTCCATCGTAACCGTCGCATGGGGAATGACGGAACTCGTAACCCACACGCTCGATCCAATCACCGCGTCGTGGCCAATGACGGTTCGGCCGCCGAGGACCGTGGCGTTGGCGTAGATGACGACGTGGTCCTCGATGGTGGGATGCCGCTTCGTGTCGCGGACCAAGTTTCCGTCGGCGTCGGTGGCAAAGCTCAGCGCGCCGAGCGTTACGCCTTGATAGAGCTTTACCCAATCGCCAATATCGGTAGTTTGGCCGATGACCACGCCGGTGCCGTGGTCGATGAAAAAATAGTTGCCGATCGTGGCACCGGGATGGATGTCGATGCCCGTGCGACCGTGCGCCCATTCCGTCATGATGCGCGGGATGAACGGCACTTCTAATCGGTAGAGCAGATTCGCCAAACGGTAGACGGTGATGGCCTCCAGGCCCGGGTAGCAGAAGATCACTTCGTCGAGCGACTTGCAGGCCGGGTCGCCGTCGTAAGCGGCTTGCACGTCGGTGGCCAAAACTGCACGCACGGCGGGTAACTGCTTGAGGAACGCCACCGCCTTCGCCTGTCCCTGGGCCTCGAAGTCGGCCTTCTGCTCCGGCCCGCAGGTGAACTCCTCGCCCGCCTCGTGGCGCAAGGCTCGGGCGATCTGGTCCGTCAATTGGTCGTGCAGGCGGTCGATCAAATCGCCCACATGATAGACGATATTACCGAGATGCAGGCCGTCGCGCCGCCGGTAGCCGGGAAAGAGGATATCTTTCAGGCTTTCGAGAATTTCGACAATCGTTTCGTAGTTCGGCAGCGGGCAGTGGCCGAGGTGCGTGATCGTTTTCACCTCGGAATAGGTCCGAACGATCGCCTCCGTCAGCTCGGGCAGGGTTTCTTTGATGCGAATGTCGGTCGCCATAGCAAGTATCTCCGGTACGAAAGCATCCTAGGCGCAACAATCGTCAAAATCAAGCGACTTAATAGTAGCTTCGACCGTTAGAAGCGGAAAAGTTTAAGGGAAAGTCGGCGAGGACATCACCCGTCCGGAGATGCCGTACGTTTGGAGATGCCGTACGTTTGGAGATGCAGGTGTACGAGAAAACGATCTGATTTCTACTCCTCTTCCTCCTCCTTCATCTGCGACTTCGCGATGATATCGTGCAGCACATTGCCGGGCACGATATCGTGGTGGCTATATTCCAAGCTGTAGCTGCCTTGGCCGCCGGTGATGCTAGACAGGGCACGGGCGTAGGTTGTTACCTCAGCGAGCGGTGCCTCGGCGACGACGGTTTGCATGTCGCCGCCGGCGGAGTCCATCCGCAGAACGCGGCCGCGCCGGCCCGACATGTCGCTGGTGATGTCGCCGACCTTGCTGCTGGGGACGGTGATTTCGATCTTCACAATCGGCTCCAGAAGGCCCGGCTTGGCCTGTTGAAAAACATTGCGGAAAGCCATTGAGCCGGCCGTTTTGAAGGCATGTTCGGAACTGTCGACGTCGTGGTACTTGCCGAAGTGGACTTCGATGGCGACGTTCTGCACTTTGTAGCCGGCAATAACTCCACGTTCCATCCGTTCCTTGAAACCTTTTTCAATTGCCGGCAGAAAGTTACTGGGGATTGAGCCGCCCACGACCGAGTTAATCCAAAGAAAATGGTTCGCTTCGTCGTAGTGGAATTCCTTCAGCGACGGGAAGCGCGACTTGACGGCGAACTCTTCCGGCTTCATATCCTTGGGCAGCGGGAACATGCGGATGTGGACCTCGCCGAACTGGCCGCGCCCGCCGGACTGCTTCTTATGCCGATAGCTGCCTTCGGCGTTGGCCTGGATCGTTTCGCGATAGGGAATTTTTGGTTCCTTGGTTTCGACTTCGGCCTTGTCGCGGCGCTTGAGGCGTTCGCGGAGCATTTGCAAATGCAGTTCGCTCATTCCGTAGGCGACCATTTCCTTGGTCTGCGGATCGGCGTGCAGATGAAAGGTGGGGTCTTCCATTTCGACCTTGTGCAGCGCGGTGGCGATTTTTGCCTCGTCGCCGTGGCCCTTGGAACTGATCGCCAGGCCGACCATCGGCGCGGGGAAATGGATGTGCGGCAGGAGCAGATCACCCAGCGACATGCCCGTCTTGAGATCTTCCATCTTCGTCACGGCGACGATCATGCCGGCGCTGGCCGAGTCGATGGGCTCGGTCTTGTCGGCTTGAATCTCAAA
>JANXOJ010000461.1 GCA_025353625.1 Planctomycetota bacterium
GTCAGAGCGATGAGCGGCGTCGTATAGTAGGCCCGCGTACCCGTATGCAGGGCCTCGAAAAGAGCCGCCTCCGCAATCAGCGTCTTGCCCGTCCCCGTCGGCGCACAGACCAGCACGCCTTGTTCCGCAGTGAACCAAGCAAGCAAGGCATCCTCCTGAACCGGATACGGTTCATAGGGAAGCTGATCGAGGTAGCGGGTGGCCAGTTCATCGCGCGTGGGAATGGGCATGTCGGGGAAGGCGGATTGGGAGGAAGGAGCCTCGAATACAACCGCCCATTGTACTTCAAATTCAGCAACTGTTTAGCGGAATGAAGCAGCAGATGAATTTGATGGTCCATTCACGCCCCCGCCGCGATTATCGCGGTGGGGTCTGAAATGGAAGGTACTTCTCGATTGCCATCCAGCCTTTCGCACCACCGACACGAGGTCGGCCGGGGCGACCACCACCACCTATTTATCCCGTTGCAACTTCAGACCGCTGAAGTGTTACAGGTATTTTAGTGATCGAACCGTACGGTTCAGCATCGTCGAAAAACTATTTCGTGGTAAGAACGAGCAGCCAACAACTTATCCCCAGCTTGGCTTCGACATTGCGGCTCGTTGACACGATCGGGATTACAAGTTTTCTCGGCGAATTCCCGAAGCGATTCCATGCGAAGGGACCGTAAGAAGTGCGGCGGCTGGTCGAAGGTTCCAGGCGTGTTAGAATCGAACGCGGCGACGTTTTTCCAAGACTCACGACCTGCTTCCCAAAAACCAAAGCCCCCCTGCCAATTAAAAGGATTTTACCAGATGGATCAAACGATCGTTTCCGACACGCCCCTCACGATGCCCGAGGCCGATGGCCCGGCGATTGAAGCGGCATCGTTCGAGTATCTGGGCCGTTGGACGCGACTGGTCAGCACGACGAACTGGGAGAAGGGCCGCATCATCGCCGAATGGCGCGACGCCCTGATCGATGCGGGGGCTTCCGCCACGAGCTACACCGATGAGGCGTGGGCGCGTTGCGTCGGCAATGTCACCCCGCAACATACGGGCCGCTTGCGGCGGGTCTACCAGCGGTTTACTTCGATGCGCGAAACCTATCGCGGGCTTTTCTGGAGCCACTTCCAGGCCGCGCTCGATTGGGACGACGCCGAGATGTGGCTGGAAGGGGCCGTGCAGAGCAACTGGTCGATCGCGCAGATGCAAGGCGAGCGCGCGAGAACCCTCGGCTCGCTCCCACCATCAACCGATGCGTCCGACGCCGATGTGGTGGACGAAGATGCAACCGAGGTTGCGCGCGATCTTGCACCGGATGCGGTTTCAAACTCGATGGTCAATGTCCGCTCCGACGAGGCGGGCGACTTCCAACCGCACCCCTCCGCGGATGCGTCGAGGGAAAGTGCCCCGTTGGACGCGACCGATTCTTACAACGCCGATTCTTGCAATGCCGATTCCTTCGCGGCCGATGATCGGGCCCCGGTTCGGCCCTTCGAGAATCTGCCCAGTCTGCCCGCAGACCTGCAAAACGCCTTCGAGTCGTTCAAGCTGGCGATCATTCACCACCGCCTCGGCGGCTGGCAGGAGATTTCGCAACAGGACATTTTAGGGACGCTGGAGGCCCTGCGGCAACTGGCTTTGGCACCGTTGCAAGCCTAATCCCCTTGCGGGCTGTTGTTGCTCCGCCGAGGCCGGCAGGACGGTGAGGCGTGCTGCCCTATCCGACGCCGAATTACCCCATCTCCCTGGCGGATCGCGAGCCAACCTTTCAGCAGCTTGGAAGTGGTGCTAAAATGCACTATCCCGAGCATCTGAAGGAAGAATTGAACGATCTCGGGCTCAGCATCCCGCTTCATCGAAGGCTCCGACGGATTCGTTACCTCCTCCGCCGCATCGATTGCTACTGGGCAAGCGACCCTTCCCAGGCAGGACTTGCACCTGCAAGAATACACTCGCATTCACGGCGCACGGACATCACTGATACTTGCTAACATGTGATAACATCAATCAGTGATGGCCCCTTTTCCGTCCCGCGACGAGCAGTTGGAGAGCGTGCGCGCGTTGACCGCGGGCGACCGTTGGGCGATGATAAGTGGTTGGCCGAGACTGCCGAGCGTTTAGGACTGCGATTCACGCTTCGCGGTCCCGGCCGCACTCGCAACGAAGAAAATCAGTGATGCCCCTTTTCGGAGCCTAGCTAGAGAGTGTTTTGTGAACAACAGAGTAATCGATCTCGTGCGTTGGATTCAAGAAAGTGGCTTCACCGATGAAAATAAGCGAGCTTTTCTTACGATCACCCTTCTTGGTGCGGATAGTGAGACTTGTTATAATGTCCTCGAAAATAAAACAGCAACGATAGAGTTTGATGAGGTACTTTTGGAAGAAGTACTGGCCCATGCTAGCATTGATGGAATTGCAGACATTCTTTGGAGCCCCTTTGGTTACCAGTTGTCGTTACACTTCTTTCGCAAGGTGTTCCAGCAGGCAATTTCGGCTGCATCAGACATTAACGACCTGCATAAGCTAGTTGGTGCTGCGGTCGACATACTTAAAAAATATCCACTTGCCTTTGAACTGCCACCACCCCTGTCAAGACAATTATTGTCCTCACAAAACGTAGAACACCGTGTTGTTGGTCTGAAGGCACTGTGCTATGGGTCCGAAGATACTTCCGAAGCATTAGTTGCAGTCGTTCGAGCACTTGACAAGAACGAGTCTTACGAAACATTTGGCGGACTATACGAATTAGGACAGATGCTTGAAAGAAAAGGACGCTCAATTGTAGACTCGGTCGATTCTCCAATCATTGCGAGATTAGCACAGGCACTTGACACAGTGATTTCTGATAATGTCGATTCGGACGCTCGAATTTCAGCGAGCCGTAGGCTGTCGGAACTCAACCGTTTGCTGGATCGTGATTAGGGAGCGGAAAAAAGGTAGAGTCGAGAGGTGGCGCGGTGGTTTAGGTGTAAGAGTTATGACTTGATCTGACATTAACCAATGATTTGGGTTATGCTCTGCCCGGCTGCTAGCATTGCGAAAGCGAGCGCAGCGAGCGATAGCAATGCATAGCAGCCGGGCAGGCGACCTCAGACCGTCACAAGGAGTGTCAGACATGACGCCCGATCCAAAGCAAAGGGGAACCACGAAAGGCAGTCGAGTAGGAGAGGAGGCAGCCCGGCTGCCCCTCTCCTACTCGACTGGCTCAAAACAACCTCCATGAGGCGGAACCAGGGACGCAGCTCGTATTGACAAGGCGGTGGGAGTTCGGGATACTTCCAGCATGCCAAGACGAGCCGGAGTTGCGCCGGGGGGTTGGTGCATCGCGTCCTGAATTCGGACGGTGGCAGGGCTTGCCATTGTTTTGCAAGGAAGCAGATTGCCTGGAGATAACTAGATGCGTCCCCGTTGCTTCCCCAAGTGTTGAAGGTGGCAACCACCAGCGTACGGGACACGAAACACGCCCGGAACTTGGCCAAACGCTTCCGTGAACATGGAGAAGCGTACTTCCGCTTCGTCACCACGCCCGGCAGTCAGCCGACCAACAATTTGGCCGAATAACAACTTGGCCGAACAGGCGATTCGCTTTGTGGTCGTCGACCGGCGGATCGCTCAAGGGACGCGGAGCGAGAAAGGCCGCCGCTGGTGCGAGCGGATCTGGAGGGTGGCGGAACTGGACGGTGATTGCCACTTGCGCCCAGCAGGGTCGATCCCCTTTTCAATTTATCTTGGACTCGGTTCATGCCTACCTCGCAGGCACGTCGTCGCCATCCTTGCTGCCGTCCGGCCCCTGATCGGCCGTCTCTTACCCACCGTTTTCCGTGATCTTCCTGTTTTCCCGCTGAGCCTGTCTCAGAATCCGTGAACGGCTACGAGCAGTAATTGACAGTAATTGACGGTTGGCCTGTTGATGGCCCGCTATGCTTCCTTGGCGGCACGTTGGCGGGCAAGCAATGGGGGCCACGGACGAGCAGGGAGGCCGCCGGCGGTGTTTTGAACGCCGATTTGTCACAGCCCCCTACCTACACCTCACCACGTAACAGGCTTGAAAATCTGCGGATGTTCCGTTCGGGGAAAATGTCATTGAGTCTCGGCTCGCGGAGATCGGCGTTAAATGCCGTGAATAATCTCACATGCCCCCCCCTTTGTTGTGGTGTGCGTTGTTGTGGCCTCGGGTGCGGAAATCTTTGAAATCGATTGCAATTCGCCTGCCTTTCAGGTAGAACAGTATTTGTATGAAGATACTTAGTGTTCTTCAGAAATCTCGCCCGTTCGGGTGAACTTGGGAATAAATTACATCTGCCGTGAGGCCAAACTCGCATGGGCCGACTGGGGTTACTATCGACCGTTTTGTCGCGGTTTCGGGGAAAGTCTGCCAAGCCGCAGCGGCAGCGTTCGCGGCAGCTTCGCGTCGAGCGGCTTGAAGGCCGCGAACTGTTGACGGTCTCGTGGACATCGCTGGCCCACGCCGCGCCGGCTGGGGCGGGCACGATGGACCTTCTGCCCGACGGATCGGTCATCATGTGTACCGGCGGCAACGCCTGGCAGCGGCTCGTCCCCGATGCGTCCGGCAGCTACATCAACGGCACCTGGACGCGGCTTGCGAACTCGAACTACAGCCGACTTTACGATGCGACACAAATCATGCAGGACGGCCGGCTGTTCATTGCCGGCGGCGAGTACGGCAATGGTGCCGCGAACGGCGAGACCTACGACCCGCTAACGAACAGTTGGACGACGCTGCCGTCGCAATCGTTTGGGTCGTTTATCGATTGTGAATCGATGATGCTGCCGGACGGCCGCGTGCTGGTGGCCCCGGTCGCGCCTAGCCCGAGCGGATATACGACGATCTTCGATCCGACGACGAATACTTGGTCGCAAGGGCCCAAGATATATCGCGGCGGCAGCACCGATGAGCAGAGTTTCGTAAAGCTGCCCGACGATAGCATCCTGACCATTGACGGCAATACGACTTCCGAGCGATACATCCCCTCGCTCAACCAGTGGGTCAACGACGGTGCCGTGCCGGTGGGATTGTTCGATGGTCTCGGCGAGGTCGGCGCGGCGGTGCGGCTTGCCGATGGCCGCGTCATCTACTTCGGCGCAACGTCGCACACGGCCATCTACACGCCGTCGGGCAGCACCTCGCCGGGCAGTTGGGTGGCCGGGCCCGATCTTCCCAGCGGCCTGGGCTGCGACGATTCACCGGCCGCCGTGCTGCGCGATGGAACGGTGCTCTTCGTCGCCGGGCCGACCGGCACCTACAACGGACCATCGACGTTATTAACGTTCGATCCGACGACGAATACCATCGCGGCGGCAACGAGTCCGCCGACGGTCAGCAGCTCGCCCTACGTCACGCGGATGCTCGCGCTGCCCAACGGCGATGTTCTCTTCGACCCGGGCAGCACGACACTGATCGAATTCAACCCAGGAACGACGGCCATCGCGGCCGCCAAGCCGACGATTACCAGCATCGCCCACAATGCGGATGGTTCCATGCTTTTGACCGGCACGCTGCTCAACGGGATCAACGCCGGAGCTTCGTACGGCGACGACGCGCAGATGGACAGCAACTATCCGATCGTCCGCTTGGTGAATGGGTCGAACATTTATTACGCTAGGACGTTTCAGTGGAGCAGCACCGGCGTGGCAACCGGTTCGACGGCCGAGACGACTAAGTTTATTTTGCCCCTGGGCATCCCCGCCGGGACGTACTCGGCCTATCTCGTCGCCAACGGCATCGCCTCCGATCCGACGACCCTCACCGTTTCGACCACCGCTAGCAACGCGGCTCCCACGGTTGCCACGGCCGCCGCCGTCTCCGCATCGCCCGTCACCACGGCCACCGTCAACCTGTCGGCACTGGGGGCCGACGACGCGGGCGAGTCGAACTTGACGTATACCTGGACGACAACAACGGCATCGAACAGCACGCAACTGCCTTCGTTTTCCATCAACGGCACCAATGCCGCGAAAGCGACGACGGCCACATTCCATCAGACCGGCACCTACACGTTCAAGGTGACGATCACCGACTCCGGCGGACTATCCACGACGAGTACGATTGCCGTTACGGTGAATCAAACGCAGACGAGCGTTACCGTCACGCCGACGTTGGCAAGCCTGGGCGGGGGCAGCACGCAACAGTTCACCGCCACGGCCTACGATCAGTTTGGCAATTCGATGTCGCCGCAGCCCTCGTTCACGTGGGCGTTGACATCGGGCACCGGCAGCCTCAGTGCATCGGGCTTGTATACGGCGACCAGTGCCGGCACGTTGGCTACCGTTTCAGCCACGGCCGGATCGAATTCCGGCACGGCCCAAGCGGGCGTGGTCGCATCGCCGTGGAAATCCGCCGATATCGGCAGCCCCGGCGTCACGGGAACGGCCTACGACAACGGAACGACCTTCACGGTCCAAGGCGGCGGTGCCGACATATGGGGCACCTCCGACCAATTCCACTACGTCTATCGGACGATGGACGGCAACGGCGCGGTGATCGCGCGGGTGGCCACGCTCACCAACACCGGCGGCTGGGCGAAGGTCGGCGTGATGATTCGCAACTCGCTCTCCGCCACCGACCAGTACGCCTTGGAATGCGTCACGCCCAGTAACGGCACGGCCTTCCAATATCGAACGACCAGCGGTGCCAGTGCGGCGGCAACCGGCGGCACGAGCGGCCTCGTTGCGCCCTATTGGGTCAAGATCGTCCGTTCCGGCAACACGCTCACCGGCTACCGCTCGACGAACGGCACCACGTGGACCAACGATGGTTCGACGACCATCGCGATGGGCACGACGGTCTACATCGGGCTGGAGGTCGATGCGGCGAATAATGCCCTCTTGAACAGTTCCACATTCGACAACGTTTCGGTGATGGCAGCTCAGAACGATTCGCTGACCGTCAACCAAGGTGTCGCCGGCACGGTGAACGTGCTCGCCAACGACACCGGCCCCAGCGGCACCACGCTGAGCGTCAGCAGCGTTACCCAAGGGTCGAAGGGCACCGTCGTCAAGAATGCCGACAACACCATCACCTACACGCCCAACGCCGGCACCAGCGGCCTCGATACGTTTACCTATACGTCGAGCGACGGCATCGGCGACACGGCCACCGCGACGGTCGCGGTTCGCGTCAACGGCTTGCAGGCATTTTTCCACTTCGATGAAAACACCGGCACGAGCACCGCCGACGCCACCGGAAGTGGATATACCGGCACGCTGACCTCGACGACCTGGACCACCGGCGTCGAAGGGACGAACGGCCTGTCGTTCGACGGCACGACCAGTTTCGTCTCCGTACCGGCCATGAATCTCAATTCCAATACCGTCACGATCAGCGGTTGGGTCAAACGCAACGGCACGCAAAGCAACTTCGCCGGGCTCGTTTTCTCCCGTGCCGGAACGACCACCTCCGGGCTGCACTTCGGCTCGGCCAATGAACTGCGCTACACGTGGAACGGTGCCGCCGCGACCTATAACTTCAACTCGGGCCTCGTGGTGCCCAACAATCAGTGGACGTTCGTGGCACTCGTCATTACAGCGACCAACGGCACGCTCTACATGCAGCCCCAAGGGGGAAGCATGGTTTCGGCGACGAACGGCGTCGCCAATACGGCATCTGCGTTCGACGGCGTAACCGATATCGGCCAAGATACGAGCAGCGGCGTCCGCTTCTTCAACGGCTCGATGGACGAGGTCCACATCTACAACACCGCGTTGAATGCCGCCAGCATTACGGCACTCGCAACCTTGACGCCCACGGTCGTCGCGGCCGCGGCGGCCGCGCCATCGCCCG
>JANXOJ010000481.1 GCA_025353625.1 Planctomycetota bacterium
TAAAACTGTAATCGGCTACAGTACGCGCTCTGCAATTCGCGCAGCCGGGTTTCGATATCGAGCCAGGGGAATAGGCCCAGTTCCGTGCATAGTGAATCGAGCAGATGTTGATAATGCTCGTCCTCTTCCTCGAAGGCATCGTCCGCCGACTCGATAAGTCCTATGGTCTCGTCGAGATTTTCGGCCAGTCGATCGAGATTGAGATAACCGGACCGGCTACCCAAACGAAGGAACTCGATCAGGTTCGCGCCGACGATCAAGTTGCGGTTCTCGCTCCCTGGCAGGGTCATCACGATCGGGCAATCGTCATTCAACTCGCCCTCGATCAGCAGAAAGCTGAAGTGGACCTCGTTGCCGACGCCGTGCGCGAAGCAAAGCGAGTTGAGCGGCGTCTCGTCATAATGGTAGTGAGCCGGCGGCTTTTCCAGAATCAAACCGACCGCATCGAGGACCGCATAGCCCAGTCCCTCTTGGCCGGGCGACTCCTCGGCCAGTCGATCGGTCAGTTCCCATAGACGTTCGAGTGTTTCAGTTGACATGACGCGGATTGAGCGAAGAAAATAGAGTCGTTACTTGCGGCGCGAATCGGTCAACTCGCGTTCCAATTCCTGGATGCGGCGTTCCAAGCGATCTACACGGCGACGGAGATCGTCGATTTGAGCTTGCGAATTATTCGGCTGCACCGGCTGCGTGGGGCGGTCGAGTGCCGGGCCGTCGGCCGACACGGGGCCGGGCAAAAGCGCGTTGGGCGATACCGTCGCCGGCCTCGGTTCGGCTGGCGGCGCGGGAATCATTTCCGTGCGACCCGCACCGAGGCCGGTCGGCGGCGGCCAACTCGGGGGCGATGCACCTGGCGGCAACAAGCCCGGCGGAGTTGTACCCGCCACGTCCGCAGCACCCGGCGGCATGCCGAGCACCACATCGACGTGCATCGGTCGATTGCCGCGAAGGATTTCCAACGAAAGCTTGTCGCCAGGGCCCAATCCGGCGAGAATGGTTGTCAGTTCCGATAGCTGGCGAATGCGTCGGCCTGCCGCCCCGAGCACCATGTCCTGCGCCATCAAGCCGGCCTGATCGGCGGGGCCACCGGTTCTAATGCTCAAGACGCGGACGCCGCGTCCACCGCTGTCGTCGGCCACGGCACCCAAGTAGCTCCGTTGGCCGGGCGGAACTACCAACGGCTGAAAGGTTTGACCGTTCGCACCGCGAATACCCGATTCGAGGTGCTCCAAAGTTCCCTGAGCAGCAGCCGGAATCGTCCGGCCAACACCTACAAGTAGGAGAACTGCCATTGCAACGCGATGTGTAGTTTTCATATTCCAATAGCCTTTCAAAGCGGACTCTGCCGGTATCATTATATCTGATTCCTGGGCTTACCGAACAGCGTCCGATTTTTACGAGCAATCAACTACTATGAATACCAACCACACGAATTTTACCCAAGCAGTGCAAATTGCCCGAATCTCCGGACAACACGAAGAGGCCAGCTTATGGCTTACGGTCGGGCGGCGCGATCCGGCCCAGTTTAACCAGCAGGTTGCTGCGTTAAAGGCGAGTGCCGCTGCGGAATTGCCCATGCCCTATGGGCTTTGGGGAGCGTGGCGCGGCGAGCGGCTGGTTGGATCGTTGTTGTATCAACTGCATCCCGGCCGAACTGCGATGGTGTGGCCTGTCGCCCTCGTCGAGAACGAACCGACGGCAACCGCCGAACAACTGCTGCTTTCGTTCTCCGAGCAGATTGCCGGCACCAACGTTCAAATAGTTCAGGCCCTGATCTCATCGGAATTGCCGGGGGACATCGCACCGCTGTTGGCATCCGGCTTTCGCCACGTTTCCGACCTTTTGTTTCTCGTTTGCCAACGAGAGGATTTTTCCAGCGTAAACCCCTGCCCCAGACTCGACTTCGAGCCCTACTCGCCTGCCGCACACGCGCGGATGGCACGGTTGATCGAGGCATCTTACCAAGGCTCGCTAGATTGCCCTGCCGTGAATGGAATTCGCGATACGGAAGACGTTATGCTGGGATACCGCGCTACCGGGCGGTTCAGTCCCGCAAATTGGCTCATCGTGCGTCATGGTCCCATCGACATCGGCTGTTTGATTCTCACGGAACACCCAAGCTCGAAGACCTCCGAGTTGATCTATATGGGGGTCGCACCGGATGCCCGAGGGCACAACTGGGGAACCTCAATCGCTCGTTACGCACAATGGCATTCAGGCCAGGCGGGGCAAACGCGGTTGGTGTTGGCGGTCGATGCGGTGAATGAGCCGGCACTGCGGATGTATGCGGCGGCGGGATTCCGTGCGTGGGATCGGCGGTCGGTGTTGTTGAAGATTGTTGGCGTGGGTTAAAAGGCATTTTAGAAGGCATTTAGGCCCGACTCGATTGCAATCCGTGCGAGTGGTCTGGTGGGATCCTCCAAACGTGCTTGTTTCGCAGCCGTTAGAAGTTTATGCCGCTTGCCGTTGAACACCTTTTCCACTCGACCCCCACCAGCCAGTGAGTATTGCAAACATGCACGCCAAAGAGACTTTCAACCCCGATTTTCGGCACGTTCGTACCGATCGGTCGAAAGAATTCTAATCACTTTCTCACATTGGTTGCCTTGCACCTTTGACAGCACTGCTAGCGTTGATAGAATCATGCGGTCGGGTGACACAAATTGGAGCCCGCGATGGGACTGGGGCCTTTCCGGAAGATGGGGAAAGTAAGGTTTTTTCGCGGGAAAACAGGAACTAGGACGGCGTCTGCCGTCTCACAGCCAGCGTGTTGGTTTACAATCGAGACGCATCCTTCGCGGCATCGTCTGTGCCGTTGACGCGCTCGGGTTGTGGGCTGGCATGTGCGGGGGTGGCTTGAATTGACCAAGGACGATATGGACATCGTGTCGGCATTGCAGAACGCAATTGCTGACAGGGTCGGCAAAGAACGATACGCGATGTGGTTTGGCCCGCGTTCCACGCTACAGTGGGACGGCACGGGGCTGACGATCACCGCTCCGAACCAGTTCTTCCTGGAATTTATCCGGTCGAACTTTCGTACCTTGATTGAATCCGCATGCATGCAAGTCCTAGGCCGCCAACCATCGCTGGAATATCAGGTCGTAGCGGCCGACGTATCGGCGAACGACGTTACCGTCCACGGAATGAACGGCAATACGGACGCGCCGGTCGAATCAACACGAACGCCCTTGGAAGGCGCCTCCACGCCAAGCAATCCGGCTTCAACTGGCTCATTCGCGAACAACACTGCTGCGGCCAACACTGCCGCGCCTAGCACTGCCACGCCCACAACGATCTCACCGCGCAAGTTCGCATCGCTTACCTCTTTTGTCGTTGGGGCGAGCAACCGCCTAGCGCACGTCTCGGCAGAAATGGTGGCCCGCAATCCGGGCAAGATTACGCCGCTGGTAGTTCATGGCCGTACCGGTGTTGGCAAGACGCATCTACTGGAAGGTATCTGGTCGGCAGAACGGCGGGCTGGTCGCGGGGCATCAACGGTCTATCTCTCAGCCGAACAATTCACGAGCCAATTCCTGGAAGCCCTCCGCGGAACCGGCCTGCCGAACTTTCGGCGAAAGTATCGCGGCGTGCAGGTCTTGATTGTGGACGACTTGCATTTCCTTGCCGGCAAGAGGGCCACCCAGGTCGAATTGCTGCACACCATCGACACGCTCCTCCGCGAGGGCAAGCAACTTGTCTTTGCCTCGGATCGCGCGCCGGCCGAGTTGGGCGACTTCATGCCGGAACTGGCCACGCGGTTGTCCGGCGGAATGGTCTGCGGAATCGATCCACCCGACTACCCAACGCGGCTGGGGATTGTCAGCTACCTGGCGCGGCGATTCAAGATGGAACTTCCAGCGGAAGTCGAGCGGTTCGTTGCTGCCCGCCTGACGGCACATGCACGCGAGATTTCCGGCGCGCTTTGCCGCTTGCAGGCGATGAGTGAGGCGGCTCAAACGACCATTACACTGGAACTTGCCGAAGAGGCCCTCGGCGACATGATCCAGCAGAATAATCGCGTGGTACGGCTTGGCGATATCGAAAAGGCCGTCTGCAAAACGTTCGGGCTCGACCCGCAAAGCCTACAAACCGACGCCAAGAGTCGCCGCATAAGCCATCCTCGCATGTTGGCGATGTGGCTCGCCCGAAAGCACACCCGTGCGGCCTTGAGCGAGATTGGGAAGTTCTTCGGCAATCGCAGCCACAGCACGGTGATTTCGGCCCACAAGCGGGTGGAGGGGTGGGTGACGCACGAAGAGCCACTACAATTGGCCGATCAGACCGTAACGATCGACGAGGCAATCCGGCAAGTTGAGCGGAACTTAACGGCCGGGTAGGGTACGCTTCTCGCGAACCACAATCATTTACCCCAACGGGGGTTCCATACCATAGCCCAAGGTCGTGCTGCGCACTCTGGGTTGACGGCGCACCGGCTTTGATCGCGGAGCGGTTTTAAGTAGAATGGATCGCATGTCGAGTGATGAAATATCGCTGGAAAGGGTGCGGTTTGGAATGGAAATGCCCGACGAGCTTGCTGCCGAGCTTGCCGATCTGCGACGCCAATTGGCTGCGGAACCAACGTGCCAAGCAAGCGTTCTTGACTCCGCAAGTGGGAATTGCCAGTGGCGATCGTTGATCGCTAATTCTCCGCTGATTGTCGCCGTGGTCGATAAGGACCACATCATTCGCTATTTGAACCGCACCGAGACGCACATACCGGCCAACGAATTGCTCGGCAAGCCGATCTACGAATTTTCCCTTCCGGGCGAGCAATCGGAACTGCGCGGCCGTTTGGATAAGGTCTTTACGACGGGGCACCACGATTTCAGCGAGTCCCGCGCCATACGCGAGGACGGCCAGGAGCATTGGTTTCAATGTTACTTTGGGCCGATATTCGTCGACGAACGCGTGGTGGCAGTCTCCGTGGCCGTGGTCAATATCTCGGCCCACAAAGAGGCCGAACACGAGCGCGACCGTGCCAAGGCTATTCTTGCCGCAGCGATCGATTGTCTCCCCTTCGTCTTTTTCGCACTCGGCAACGAAGGACGCTACATCCTGCAAAATAGCCTTTCGCGCGAACAGTATGGCGACATGATCGGCAAGCGGCCCGAGGATTTGGCTTCCAATGCCAAAGACCTAGCCATTTGGCAAGAGTACAATCGTCGGGCATTTGCCGGTGATCGCATTGAAGGCGAATACTCCACGCCGTCCAGCTTAGAGGGTGAAATTCGGCATTATTACAATGCGGTGACTCCGATTCGCGACGCTCACAACCAGTATGGCATCCTCGGCATCAATATCGATATCACCCGCCGCAAGAACGCCGAAGACGCACTCCAGAAAGCCCACGACCACCTTGAAACCAAGGTCCACGAGCGCACCGTTGCCTTGCAGGCCGCCAACGAAGCACTGCGGCAAACTTGCGACGAGCTTCAGGCCATCTATGAAGGCATGTCGGACGGCTTGGTGATTGCACATCCCGAGTCGCAGTCGATTATTTATGCGAATCGAGCGATCTGTCAGTTGCTCGGATATGAGGAGTCTGAGTTCCTGCAAACGACGATCCAACAGCGGCATCCGGCGGACGATCTGCCGCGGATATTGGAAAGTACGCACGCCATGGCCGAAGGCCGCATCACCCACCTCGATAACGTTCCGCTCTGCCATCGCGACGGCGGACTCGTCTACTTCGATGCGTCGTTTCAACGAATTTTCTACAGAGAGCTTCCTTGCGTCGTGATCTTCCTCCACGACGTTACGCAAGCCCGACTTGCCCGAGCGGTGCTGGAAAGACAACAACGCACCTTGCAACACATGCTTCAAGCAAGCGATCACGAACGGCAATTGATTGCCTACGACATCCACGACGGGCTGGCCCAGAATTTGGCCGCGGCCATCTTTCAGCTTGAAGCCTTCAATCATTTGCGGAAATTGGGCGGCGGCGACCTCGACGCGGCCTATTGCACGACTCTGACAATGTTGCAACGCAGCCACGCCGAGGCGCGGCGATTGATAAGCGGCGTCCGTCCGCCAATTCTCGACGAGTCGGGCGTGATTGCTGCCATCGAGCACCTGGTCCACGAGCGACTTGCCGACAACTCGCCCGAAATCCAGATTCGCAGCGACGTCGAGTTCGGTCGCCTGGCGCCGATCTTGGAGAATGCGGTTTACCGCATCGTGCAGGAAGGGTTGACGAACGCTTGTAAACATAGCCAAAGCGAACTGATCGTCATCGGCATCGTGCAAAAGGGCGACCGGCTGAAAATCGAAATTCGCGATTGGGGCATCGGCTTCAACGTCAAGGCGGCCCGCAAATACCGCTTCGGCATCGATGGCATTCGCGAGCGAGCCCGCTTGTTGGGAGGCCGATGCAGCATTCGCAGCGCGCGCGGTCGGGGAACCTCGATCAGCGTGGAACTGCCCGTTGTCGAACGGGGGGAAGATTGAGTGAGCGAACGAGGCACGGATTTTTTGCCCCGACATTTTTTGCTCCGACATATTTCATCCCGGACTTGCTTGCGGAAGTGGGACACATTACCCTACCGTTAGGGACTTCCTATAGGAGTAGCCAAAGTGTCCATCAGCAATGAATCCTTGGGATTCACGAACTGAGTGTTGGCGATCGCGTAAATTTGATCGAACAGATTTGGGATAGTCTGCCGGAGAACTCGGCAGGTTGACCTAGGGCAGCGACTCGTATCGGGAACAAAAAGAGTTGAGGCAGCAATTGTCGGCAGTACGGTTGTAGTTCTTCCTCCAAAGAACTCTCGGTGCGGACGCCCGAACTTGCCAATCATTGAATGGCTCTGCCATATCGGCGTCATTCATCGTTGGAATTATCTTTTTTCGTTAATCGCCCACCTAAAGCGAATCCACCCGTAGGGTGGGTTGTTCGACTTTTTTGGGCAGCAGTAGGGCCGAGCAAATCGCAGAGCGTAACTTCGCCACTTTTGGGCGTTCGATTCTTCTGCTTTTGCACCCGCCTACCTTGAGTCGCAGGCCGAAAGTCCTTACAATCAATCGTTTGTAGATTCCTTGCTCGTGCCCAAGACCAAAGACCGCCGTGGTCAAATCGACCCTTGGGAAATGAGGCCCAAACCCGATGGCCACTGCCGACATTGCAACCCCACTCGAGCGAACAGCGGCGGCACGCCCCGACGCTCCCGCCGAAGCCCGCGTTGCCTTAAAGTATTGCCGCTCCCGCATCGGGCGATTGATGGGCGTGCAGGTCGTTGCCCTGGGTAGCTACGTGCCCGACCAGTGCATCCGCAACGAAGACCTTGCCGCGCTGGGCTACGACGCCGAATGGATATTGAAGCGCACCGGCATTACCGAGCGGCGACATGCGGCCCCCGGCGTTTCGACTAGCGACTTGGCCGTCGAAGCCGCGCGACGCTGCATTGCCGACGGCCCCGTCGATCCGGAGATGATCGATCTTTTGCTCCTCGGCACCTTTACGCCCGACATGCTCGTCCCGGCCACGGCCAATATCGTGCAAGACCGCCTCGGGCTGTGCGCCCCGGCCATCGATCTTCAGGCCGCCTGCGCAAGCTTCGCTTTCGCGCTCATCACCGGTATGCAGTATGTGGCCACCGGTTGCAGTCAACGGGCGTTGGTCATCGGTGCCGATTGCAATTCCCGCATCGTCAACCCGGCGGACAAGCAGACCTATCCCTTGTTCGGCGATGCGGCCGGTGCCGTGATCCTGGCACCGGGCAGTCCCGATCAAGGCATCCTCGCCTATGCCGTGGGGTCCGATGGCTCGGGTGCCGAGCTTATCTGCCGACCGATGGGCGGTGCGCGGGAGCCCTACACCGAAAAGGGCGACGCTCAGGGCCGGCACTTTCTCCGCATGGATGGTCGCCCGGTCTTCAAGTGGGCCATTCGCACGCTCAAGGAAACGATCGGCGAAGTGCTCGACGCCGCGGGCATGGTCATCGACGATATCGACCTCGTCGTCTTCCATCAAGCGAACATGCGAATCATCAACGTCGCCGTGGAAGAGCTTGGCCTGGATCCCAACCGGGTCTTCAACAACCTCGACCGCTACGGCAACACTTCATCGGCAAGCATCCCTCTAGCCCTCGACGAAGCCTACCGACTCGGCCGCATCCAACGCGGTCAACACGTCCTCTTCAGCGGCTTCGGTGCCGGGCTGACGTGGGGAACCGTGCTGATGCGGTGGTAGTGCGCGACGTCCAACGTCGGCCTCGGTTCGTTTTCTTCGCTCCGCGAAAGTAACGCGACTTTCGCGGAGCAAAAGGCGACACCACTTTACAAAACTCTCCTCCGTTCTCATCCTTCCCATG
>JANXOJ010000552.1 GCA_025353625.1 Planctomycetota bacterium
TTGGTTGCCACTCCCACCGGTCTTCCGATTCTCAACGACAACCGAAATCATTTGGTATTCAGTGGAGGTTTACAGCCGAACTTAATCGTCGATGGTGGTTCCATCCCGGCAACCCTTAAATCGGCCGACTTGGTGGTAGGCACGTTCGGATTGCAAGTTGGCAGCGATTCGTATTTACCCTTCAATGCAATGCTTCTGTCGTCGCCGATTATTGGCTACGGCATGATCAACTGGGCCGAGAATGGATCCGTGCTGCCGCAGGACCGCATATTCTTCGATTACCGACATTTTGACGTCGTCGGATCGATTGAGATTGTCAATCTGTACGGACCCGATCCAGCCAACGGTCACCCTAACAATTATTATCATCAACAGGAATACGTCCCGCTCTCGGTCGATCGCTACGTGGTTGGCTTCGAGAAAACATTCGGCGACCGCCTTTGGTCGCTCGAGATTCGCTTTCCGTTCCAGAGTCAAGCGAAAGCGACCCAGACCTTTGGACCCGATCAGCCGCTTCAGGATGGATTTGATATCGGCAATATCGGTTTGGCCATTAAACGGTATCTCGTCAAAGGCGAGAACTGGAACATCACGGGCGGGATGGGGGTGCAGTTGCCAACCGCGCCGGCTACCAATCTGACGTTCGAGACGGTTTCCTTCCTCGATGGCACAACGGTCAGCTTTAACTTGCACGAAATTCTGAATATCAAACAAGGCAACGAAACGGTTTGGTTAAATCCCTTCGTAGGCATCGCCTATGACGGACACAATCGGCTATTCGCACAAGGCATGTTCCAGCTTTGTGTGCCGTTGAACGCGTCGAGTGCATCGCTAACGACGTCCGTACCGGATGGAACCATTTCCGACCACGGCACGATTCTCTTTGATTTCAGCCAAACCCCACTCAAGCAGACGACAAACATCCCGATTGCGTTCGAGACTTTGGCCCGTACGAATGTTGATTTTGGATATTGGCTCTATCAAAATCCGAGTGGCCGGGTTAGCTCCGTTGCGGCGATTTTTGAAGTCGATGAAACGACGACGCTAGGGAACCGCTTCAATGCGAACGTTGTTGACCTCGGCCCGCAATTGGCGGTGAACGTCGGCAAGACGGAGGTCGGTTCCGGCCTGCTCGTGCCGGTGTCTGGCGATAAGGCGTACAAGTGGGAATATACGTTGCGCCTGAATCACAAGTTCTAAGCCGCTACCGTGCGGCGATAGGCCGGCCGCTCGCGCTTGCCGCGTCTTGCCATCGCGTCAACAAATTGACGGGAGTAGTACTCGACGCGGAATTCTTTCCGCCAGTGGAGATTGGCTACGGGAGCGGCTGGTGCGGATTTGCCGACTGCCATTACCTTCCTAGCGCGATAGTACAACCCGATTGTAACATAAACTTAATGTCTGAATAGAACGGCCCGAGTTCTTCGTTTTACGAAAGCCGCAGCTCGATTTCCACGAGCGTCAGTTGGCCGCTATGGCTAAAGCGATACCGGAACGTTTCTTGCGTAGTTCGTGACCGCATAAACGACGAGCGGTTCTTTTTTCCCCTTCACCGACAAGCTTTTTGCCTCGCTTGCGGCCGCAATGCGAGTTCGTTCGTCCTGCGGCAAGGCTGCGTACGTTGACTGGCTGATGAGCAGTTCGGAATTGAGTTCCTTGTTGGCCGACTCAATTCGAGAAGCCGTGTTGACCGTATCGCCAATCGCCGTGTAATCGAGCCGGCGGGGGCTGCCGACCGTGCCGACCACGGCCTCGCCGGTGTGGATGCCGATGCCGATGCGAAAGCCTTCGGCATCCAACTCTTTCCAGCGGTCGCTTGCGGCGTGGACGCGGCGGACGATCTCGAGGGCGGCGCGAACGGCGCGGGCGGCATGGTCGGCTTGGGGTTGCGGCGCGCCGAAGAAGACCATCAGCGCATCGCCGATGTACTGATTGACGATGCCCCCTTCGACCTCGATGGCCGGCACGGCGATCGCGAAGAACGCATTGATTAGCCGCACCACTTCGTGTGCCGAGTGACGTTCGGAGAAGGAAGTGAAATCGCGAATATCGCAAAACAGTACGGTGATAGGGCGTTGCTCGCCGTACAGATCGAGCTCGACGGAGCCGGCCTCCAGGGCACGTGCGACCGCTTCGGATTTAACCATGCCCATCATGCGGCGAATCCACCGCCAGCGCATGGCGAAGATCGTGCCGTAAAGCAGCACGCCCAGCATCAGCATGGCCACCGTTTCCACCCGCCAATTACCGATATAGAACGCCCCGATGGCCAAGCCGCGCCAAACGAGATGGTGCCCCAGCGTCAAAAGCGCGCCGGTTTCCAGGCTGCATCGAGCGAGAATCGCCCCCATCGCACCGCCGACGATCAGCAGTAGCAAGGGCGTCGATAGCCACCACGGCGTGGTGATGTAGGCCCGATCGAGCAGGGTGGCGAGGACGTTGGCATTGAACTCGACGCCGGACATCATTTCCGGCTGCTTGGACGCATCGGATCGAACCCATTGGAAGATCGACTGACTCGTATAGGGCGTGGGATAGCTGTCCTTAAAGGCTCCCGCAACCATTCCGACGAGCACGATCGCGTCCTTGAAGGGATCGTGCAGCGAGGAAGCAGCTCCGCCGTGTTGCGGTTCGCGTGCCTCTTTCGCGGCGGCCAGAACATCGCGAAAGGATATCCGGCGGATGGATCCAGCCGGGCCGACATAGTTAATCTGTAGCGTGGCGTCGCCGTTTAGCGGTACGCGAATGTTATCCAAGGAAAGCTCGTTGGCTGCGAGCCAGTCCTGTGACTGGCGGTTGGCTTTCGTCAGCAACGCCAAGGCCATGCTCGGATGAACGCCTCCCCGTTCGTCCCCCATCCGCAAGCGATGGCGTCGCAGGCACGAATCGCGATCGACCGTCAGATCGACGAAGCCAAGATCGGCCCAGGGGAGAGCCGAGGGTGCCGTCCATTCAAACGATGGCCGCAAAGGCTGGTCGCCCACCAATAGCCACTCCGGCAGGACGACGTTGCCCGCTCGCCCCACGGCTTGCCCCATCGCCTCTGCCGCGCCGGGGCCGCCGGGCAGAAGGTATTCCATCGTTTCCTCGCCTTCCGGCAAGAGGAAATCGACGCCGATGGCTGCCGCGCCCTGGTCGTGCAAATAATCGACAATTTTCGCCAGTTCCGGACTGAGAAACATCAGCGGCTTATGGATATCCTTGAGCGAGGCTTCGTCCATGGCGACGATGACGACCTTGGCCGTGCTGGCTCGTTGGCCGCGCAAGACAAAACAGCCGTCGAAGGCCCAATTCTCCAAAGCGCGGACGAGCGACGTGCCGCTCAGCCCCCAACAGCCCATCGCACAGATCGCGCCGATGAACATTCCCCGCCAAGCGGGCGAGCGAAATCGTTTGAAAGCGAAAAGACGCAACAGGGCTTGTGGGGTGCGGCCGATGATGGTCATTGGGCGAGTGCGAGAATCGGTGTTTTTGCGTTCGATAGGACGTGCAAAAGCAAGGCCCTCATAAGGCCCACGACGGCCACTCTCGCGTTGCGATAAAAAAATTCGCGCAGACCGGACCAAGGGCCTTAGTCTGTGAGGAGTGCGTTCGGGTAATTCTCGCGGGCGGCCGCTCTTTTGTCGAGCTCCGCAGCTTTGTTCGAGGCGGCTTTGGCGTCGTCCTCGCGGCCCGCCTGCCAACAGAGTTCCGACAACGTCCAGTAAACGGCCGCGTCGTTGCTGCGCTTGGCCAGTTGCTCGTGAACGGCAATGGCCTCGGTCACGAATCGGTTTTGCTTGTACCAAAGAGCGGCCAGGGCAAGACTGGAAGTCTCCGGCTTGGCCAACAGTTTTTGCAGGCCCTCGGCTTCGGCTTGCTGTCGGTCGCTGGCGGCGTAGAACACGCCTTCGCAAATCTTGACTTCCTTGCCGTCCAAGGTCGTCATCACTTCCCACGCATACATCCCGCCGGACTTGAGAGGTTCCCCGGCGGCATATTCCAAACGCGGCGACTCCGACGCGGCCGACCAGACCCGACTACCGCGAAGGTAGAGATTCAAGCTGTACTTCTTCGCCTTTGCCACGGCGGGCCAGGAGAAGGTTGGCTTGGCGGCGAGCAACGCCGATTCTGGAATCGGACGAAGTTGTCCCGGCGCAGCCAATACGTGCGGCTCGTCGTCATTGCCTGCATCGTCGCTGCCCGCCGATGGCACTCCGCGCGCCACGACGACGCCCCCTTGAACGATTCCTTGCGAACCCATGCTGATCTTGGCAACCACGGCCCGGTTGGGTTCTGACAAGGTAACGCGCTCGACGCCAGTCGCCGGCTGGCAGCCGGTTTGTGCGACTTGAAATTTGCCCGGCGCGGCGACGCGCTCGATATGGCCATCGCCGCGAAAGATCAAGGTGATTTGCGCCCCCTTCACGGCGACGAGGGAGTCGTCGGCATAGAGAATGCTGAAGGTAGCAGCCGGCCGATCGGATCGGTCGGGGTTGACGATTGTGACCTTCCCCTGGACTTCCAACACCCGCGCGGCCGGCAGCCGAGTTCCAGCTCCAGCGGCAACGAAAACGGTCGAAATCCCCAAGAGCAAGACTATCCCATTTCGGTTCACGACAAGGCCCACCCATTCCACGATGACTGTTTGGTATCCGTCAATGCACGCCGAAAGTTGATTATGGATTAGCCGGGCAGAAAAAGCAAACGACCCCCGCGAAAATGTCCAGGGTCAAAGTTTCTGCAAAAACGCCGCCAGCGCGCGGCCGAGGCCCTCAATTGCCGTTTGCTGCTTTGCATCCTTGAGCGAACCTTCGGGTGTGAATGCTTCGTATGCCTTGGCGACCGCAACTTGGTCGGGCAAGACGATCATCCCAAGATTGCCAAAGATCGAGCGGACGTGAACCAGCCCGCGTAGCCCGCCGAGTCCGCCCGGCGAAGCACTCATGAGCGCGACGACCTTGCCTTGGAAGGCCGTCAGTGCCGCTTCACCGGGGGCGGAGCGCGAAGCCCAGTCGATGCAGTTCTTCAAAACGGCCGTAATGGAGCTATTGTATTCCGGCGCGGCGATCAGAAAGCCATCGTGCGCAATCATCAATTTCTTGAGCTTGGCAGCGGTTTCCGGCATGCCCTGGTCGCGTTCGATATCTTCGTCGAACAGCGGCATGGGGAAATCTTTCAAATCGATCGGCGTGACCTCCGCGCCGCTTGCCTGCGCCGCTTGGGCCGCGATGCGAACGAGCCGCTTGTTGTAGGATTCTGCTCGAGTGCTTCCGGCGAAGGCAAGTATGCGCGGTGTTTTCGACACGATTACGTTTCCTTTTTACGAGTTCCAAGATTATCGAGGCTCATCCTACCGGAACCGTTGGCGATTATAAAGACCATCGCGCCCATCATGGAAAGGTTCTTCATGAACTGAATCGTTTGCTCTTGCTTGGCGTGGGCGTCCGACAAGTTCCAAAAGTCGTGAAAAAAGTACGAGGCCAGCAGCAAGAATATCAATAGTAAAAAGGCACCGCTGCGGGCTTGGTAGCCGACGATGATCGACAAGCTGCCGACGATCAGGAACACGATCGCCCCGGCCAGCATGAACCGCGATGCCGGCACGCCCTTCGTGGACATGAATTGCGCCACGGCGGTGAAGTTGGGGATTTTATTGCCAACCGCTGCCATGAAAAAGATCGTACACAGCATGACGCGGCCCAGTAGTGAACCGATGCCTTGTAGGAATTGCATGATGAATCTCCGAATGGTTTGAGTTCGTGAGGAGCAAGGCAAGACGCAGACAACTTTATTTATTTGCGGTTGGCCCGTGGGCCGAAATGCAGCCGGATAAGTTCACCGCTCAGAGAGAGATACTGAGGATTGTACATCGTCGGCACGACCGAGGCAAGTCAAAGTCGGATTTCTGATGATTTGCAATGTATTACGACCACACTGCATGGAAATCATCGCTTTCCGCTTATCGATGAATGCGAGGTGGTATCGATGAGTCTACTACTTCGCTCCCGCTGGCTCCGGCAACGAACCTAAGAGCGGCGTCGAGCCGGTGGCGGTCAGCAGGTCGGCATACGCCTGCGTCGTTTGCCACACTGCGTCGAGCCGGGCGTTTTCGGCCTCGATCAGGCGGCGGCGGACTTGGAGCAGTTTGATGACGTCGGTTTGGCCGGCAGCGTAAAGTCGTTGCATCTTCTCGGCCTGAGAACGCATCGGCGCATAGCGTTCGAGGGTCCGCGCGGCCGCCTGCTGGGTCTGATTCCATTTGGCCAGAACGGCCCTCACCTGGATGGCAACTTGCTGACGCGTCTGTTCCCAGGCGATGCAGTCGCGGCGATACTCGGCCTCGCGCTGGCAAACCAGCGGAGTGCCCGAGTTGAGGATCGGGATCGGACTGCTCACGGCCAGCCCGTAGAACGTGTCGCCCGATTCGTTCCGTTCATAGACCGGGCCAATCGACGGGATGGGGATCCGATCGGCCTTGGCTAGGCAGAGTGCGGCGCGGGAATTCGAGGCGACCGCAGCGGCCGCTTGAACGTCGGGCCGACTCTCCTGAGCGATCCGCACGAGCGCGTCGTCGTCTTGCTGCATTTTATTGTCGGGCGTGCGGAGCGTGCCGACCGGTTCCGCCGACGCGGCATATTGCGGCATCCCAATCTGTTGCCGCAAGTCGGTCAGCGAAGCGATATATTCCTGGCGGGCGGTTTCCAATAGCTCGACGGTCGATTGGTTCTCAACCTCGGCCAGCAGCACATCGGCGGCGGAGGCCTGATTGGCCACGGCTTGCCGACGCAAGGATGCCACAAGCCCTCCGTTGAAGTCGTTCAATTGCTGGGCCACCAAAAGCTTTTCGCGTCGATAGAGCGAAGTCTGATGGACGCGATAGGTCTGAATGAGCGTCGTCAGTTCGACTTGCAGAACGTTCCACTGCGTTTGACAATACGAAGACTGGGCCATTTGTTCGCGATACGTTTGCCGGTGTCCTATTTCGACCGGCTGAGCCCAGGTGACATTCACGGCCCGATCGAGTCGCTGAATATCTCCGTTCGCCTGCCGCCCAAAAACCCAGGGCCGGACATCGATGGAAACCGTCGGGTTCAGGCTCGTTGGGAAATGCTGGGCCACATGCAGGGCCTCGCCCGAAACGCCGATACTTTGCCGCACCGTTATCAGACCTGGATTACCTTGCAGCGTCCATTGCAGGGCCGTTTCCAGATCGACCGGAGTGGACAAACGAAGTTGCACCCCTGGCGGAAGAGGCTCGACCGCTGGTGCGGTCGCCGTTATGGCAAGCAATAACACAATGCTAACGAATCGCATCACTGACAGACCCCTCGCAAGGATGGCATCGGCGGGAGCACCCGCTTTTCCAGCTCGATAGTTAAGATCGACAGAATCGGACCTTTGGATAAACCCGAGATGGCAATAGACTAAAGCTACGTAGGCAAGGTAAACTTTATAGAACGATTCCTGTTCTTTGGACCTGCCGCATGATTGCCTTGCCACGTTATTGTTTAGTCGGTGTCACCAAACATCCTGTAAAGTACGCCCTCCGTGGCGTTGCGAGGCATCGGCACGCAATGGGAACGCCGCAAAGGGCGTTTCCTACTCGCTTTGTGTTTGCTTGCCTTCTACTGGCAGTTTCGGGTTGCCACAAAAAGGCAGAACAACAGGCGGCCAAGGAAGAAGAACCGGACGTCAAAGTCCATGTGGAGGCTGTAAGGTCGCAACGTATTGCGGAAGTTGTCACCGGCCTCGGGCGGTGCGAGGCGTTGCCCCAGCGGCTTGCGATTCTTTCCGTCGCCGTGGAAGGCCGCGTGCTTCACACGTTGGTACAGCCGGGCGAATACGTCAAGGCGGGCCAGCCGATCGTCGAACTTGACGCCGCCATCGCGCGGGCGAATCTCAAGGAAAAGCAGTCCGCCCGAGATTCGCAAGAGGCGACGCTCAAGCTGCTCGATTCGATACCGCGTGCCGAAGAACAGAAAAACGCGAAACTATCGATCGACTTGGCAAGCGTCGCGGTCGAAAGGGCGCGCACGGCAGCCGACCGGTTGCGGCCCTTGCGGCAGCGGAACGATATTTCGGAATCCGTAATGTTTGAAGCCGATGCCGCGCTGCGACAGGCGGAGCTACAACTTAAGACGGCCCAGTCGCAGTACGAAGTGCTGATGCTCCATCCGCGACCGCAGGCAATGGACGAAGCGAAGTCGCGAGTCGCTATGACCGAAACGGCAGTCGCCACGGCACAGTCGCAACTCGATCTCTTGACCATCCACTCGCCCATCGACGGACTGCTCGATAGCCTCAACTGTCAACTGGGACAAACGCTTGCCGTCGGCACTTCGGTTGGGCAAGTTGTCGCCAGTAAGCAAGTCCACGCAGTCGTTTGGCTAACGGTTCCCGAGGCCCAACGGGTTAAGAAGGGACAGATTGCTAAGATTCGCGGCAGCGATCGAGCGGCGGAGCACGCGCCTGCGGAAAAGACCGATAATGAATTGCAAGGCGAGGTCGTCTTCGTTGGGAAAGTAACCGATCCGCAGACCGGCAATCTGCCCGTCCGCATCCTCGTCGATAATGCCGACGCAAAACTGACCTTGGGGCAGATTGTCTCGGCGACGATTGCCGTTCGCGAAAGAGAAGTTTTGGCCGCGCCGATGTCGGCCGTCCACGACTTGGGCGAGGGACCGGTCGTGAACGTGCTTCGCGATGGAAAAACGGCTCGACTCCAAGCAACGACGGGCCTCAAAGACGACGGATGGATCGAAATTGTCGGCACGAACCTGAAGGCGGGCGAACCGGTCGTTGTCGAAGGCGGATACAATCTGCCCGACGGAACCAAGGTCGGCGTCGAGACCGAGTCGGATGCGAAGGAATCTCCGGACAAAAAGAGCGAAGAAAAGAAGGATACTGAAAAGAAGGATACACAGACCAAGGAAGCTGATGCTGCGAAAGTCAAAGCGTCTCCGGCAACGGTTAGCGCGGAGAAGGACCAATGATCGCCCCCGCAACGGCCCCGAAGTCCCGCGCTGCGGCGCGAGGGTTGAATCTCGTCGTCCTCGCGCGGCCCTACTTCGGGTTGATTGTGCTGGCGACGATTCTCTTATCCGTCTTCGGCGTCATCATGATGCTGCGAATGCCCAGCGGCATCTATCCCGAGGTGGCCTTCCCGCGGATTGTCGTCATCGCCCAAACGCCGGGGCTAGCGGTGAAGACAGTCGAAATAGCCGTGACCCGACCGGTGGAAGATGCGGTCGGCACCGTACTCGGCGTGCGGCAGGTGCGCTCGAAGACCGTTCGCGGTGCGTCGCAGGTCGATATCGACTTCACGCCCGGCACGGAAATGATCCAGGCCGTCAACGATGTCCGCGCGAAGATCGCCGACATCAATGC
This sequence comes from Planctomycetota bacterium, assembly GCA_025353625.1. Lineage (GTDB taxonomy): Bacteria > Planctomycetota > Planctomycetia > Pirellulales > Thermoguttaceae > JANXQG01. Next base: position 9,370 of record JANXOJ010000552.1, read on the forward strand.
CCAATTCCCCATCGGCACGAGTACGCTCATCGAACGGCAAACGCCCTCCGTTTTTCCAATCATCTCGTTCGTGGTAACGGGCGGTCGCGATCCGGCGGCGTTGCACGACTATGCCTTTTATGATCTGCGACCGCGTTTCAGCCGCATCCACGACGTTTCCTATGTGACCGTTCAAGGGGGCGACACGCGCGAAATCGTCGTCGAAGTCGAGCCGCAACGAATTTTGGCCGCCGGCCTGTCGATCTCCGATGTCGCCGACCGGCTCACGAAGGAACATCATCTCCGCGCCGTCGGCCGCATGGATCGCGAAGTGCTTCAGTACCAAGTGCTGGTCGATAGCCAAGCGGATAAGCCGCTCGATCTTGAGGATGTGGTGCTTGCTCACATCAACGGACAGACCATCCGGGTTTGCGATGTGGGCCGCGTTATTGTCGCGCACGCCGATCGAACTTCGATGATCCGCTCGAACGGAAAGAACGCCGTCGCGCTGACCGTCTTCCGCTGCCATCGCGGCAACGCCTTGGCCATTTCCGAGGATATCATGGCCGCGCTGCCCGCTTTGCGGAAGTCGGCTCCGCCGGGGATCGATATTACGCCGGTCTACGATCAAGGCCAGCTCGTGCGGACTTCCATCGCCAACGTCCGCGATGCCATCCTCATCGGCGGCGCGTTCAGCGTGCTGATTTTGCTGCTCTTCCTCCGCAGCATCCGCGCAACTCTCCTGACGGCGATTTCCATTCCGCTGAGCTTGCTCATTACCTTCGCCTTCCTCTACCTCACCGGCGATTCGCTCAACCTCATGTCGCTAGGCGGCTTGGCCGTCGCCATCGGCTTGATCATCGACGATTCGGTAGTGGTCGTCGAGAACATCGCGCGGCATCTGGCAGAGGGGCAGACCGGCGACGAGGCCATCGATCGGGCCAGTCGCGAAATCAGCGGGGCTGTGATCGGCTCCACGCTGACCACGATCCTGGTCTTCCTGCCGCTAGCCTTCGTTCACGGCGTCGTCGGGCAGTTCTTTCAATCGCTCAGCCTTTCGCTCTCCGTTGCCTTGCTCGTTTCAATGGTCGTCAGCCTCACCGTGATCCCCGTGTTGGCCTCGCGATTCCTGGCCAATCGAGCCATGCCGACGAGCGGCCCCATCTATCGCATTCTGGCGGATCGCTATGAAGGGGCGTTGCGGTTCTTGCTCCGTTGGCCGCGTTTGGTGTTGTTCGCGTCGGTCCTGGCCCTCGTGCCCGGCTGGTGGCTCTTTCAGCACGTCAAGACCGGCTTCATGCCCGACCTGGACGAAGGGGCGTTTATTCTCGATTTCTTCCTGCCGGCGGGAACGTCGCTTTCCGGCACCGACAAGGTCGCCCAACGCATCGACGCGATTCTTACCGAGATGCCCGACGTGGCCGGATATATGCGTCGCACCGGTGCCGAAAATGGCCTGTATGCCACCGAAGCCTTTCGCGGCGATATCGAAGTTGTCCTCAAGCCGGCCGGCCAACGACGTCCGTTGGCCCAGATATTCGCCGAACTGAAAGAGGAGCTCGAATCGAAGGTGCCCGAGGCCAAGACCGATTTGATACCTCTCATTCGCGACCAAATCGACGACCTCACCGGGATTAGTAAGCCGGTCGAAGTAAAGATTTTCGGCCCCGACGTTGCCAAACTTCGCGAGTTGGCCGAAGAGGCAGGCAAGGTCGTCGAAGATATGTCCAAAACGGCCGGACTCGATGAGGTCGATACCCACGTGCGGATGGGAAATCCCGATCTAGTTATTCACCCCAACCGCGTGGTGCTCGCCCGTGTGGGCTTGACCGAGCAAGATATCGAGAACCAGCTCAACGCGGCCCTCTACGGTCAGGTCGCCACGACGCTGCCGGAACAAGATCGAATTACGGATATCCGCGTCCGTTATTCGGACCGCGTTCGCTTCGATCGTCAGAATCTCGCACAACTTCCAATTGCGCTGCCGGCGGCAAGCGGAGCTGGAACAAAGGCGTCTGCCGCAGGTGCGTCTCCCTCTTTCATGATGTTGGGGCAACTGGCGACGATTGAGTCCCAGCGAAGCCCCAACGAAATCGTTCGCGAGAATCAACAGCCGGTCATTACCGTCACGGCCGAGGGTGAAGGTCTGGACTTAGGCAGCATCAATCGCAAGCTGGAAGCGGGCCTAGCCAAAATGACCTTCCCGCGCGGCTATCGCTGGGAGCTGGCCGGCGAGTACCGCGCTCAACAAGACTCGTTCGCCAGCCTCTTGGCCGTTATGATGGCGGCCACGGCATCGGTCTTTCTGCTCTTGGGTTTCCAGTTCCGCAGTTTGAAGTTGCCGCTGCTGATCTTCCTCTCGCAGCCGATTTCCTTGGCCAGTGCGATGGCCGCGCTGTGGATTACCGGCACGCCGCTGAACGTCTCATCGTACATGGGGGCGATTCTCCTGATCGGCCTCGACGTGAAGAACGGCATCCTCTTGATCGAGTATATCGGCCAATTGCGAAACGAAGGCAGCAGCTTGCACGAAGCGTTGCTCCACGCCGGGCGCGTCCGCTTCCGACCGATCTTGATGACCAGCTTAGCCACGATTCTCGGACTGCTGCCGCTCGCCTTCGGATTCGGCCCCGGTGCCCAAATGCAGCAGCCCTTGGCCATCGCCGTGATCGGCGGCCTGCTGGTGAACATGCTTATCACGAGACTCTTAATACCGGTGGGATATTTGGTCCTTCGCGGCAAGTAGCGGACTTTCGCGACCCCTACACCGCTATTTATTTACGACACCTAACCCGCCGTAGCGACGGTCGCGCGCTGCAAAATCGCGGATCGCGGCGTGCAGCGTCGTTTCGTCGAACTCGGGCCAGAACAGATCGGTGACCCAAATCTCGGCGTAACTAATCTGCCAGAGAAGGAAATTACTTACCCGCATCTCGTCGGCCGTGCGGATCAACAGGTCCGGGTCCGGCATGCCGGCCGTGTAGAGGTTCGCGGCGACGGTATTTTCGTCGATCGTATCGGGATGCAGTTGGCCGGCCTGGACTTGCTCGGCAATGCGGCGGCAGGCGTCGGCCAATTCACCGCGACTACCGTAGTTGATCGCCAAACAAAGTCGCATGCCGGTATTGGCCGCACTCATCGATTCCGTTAATTCAATCTCCCGCAAGGCGGCTTCCGGCAAGCCCTCGCGTCGGCCAACCACGCGGACGCGAATGTTTTGCTCCACGATGAGCGGGCGTTCGGAGATCATGTAGTGTTCCAGCAACTGCATGAGAAAGGCAATCTCTTCCGCAGGCCGCTTCCAATTCTCGCTGGAAAGGCAGTAGAGCGTCAGTTGCTCGATGTTCAGCCGAGCGCATTCTTCCGTGATGCTCCGCACGACGACCGCGCCGCGACGGTGTCCCTCGATCCTCGGCAGACCCTGCCTTCGCGCCCAGCGACCGTTGCCGTCCATGATGATGGCAATGTGGCGCGGCATCTTGTCCGCAGGCAGATCGGCCAGCGGGCAACGCTTCGGCGGGTTCAATGTTTGCGTCACCGTCTCGGTCATCGTCTCACGACTTAAACATTGTTTGCTGACGATCCGGGCCGACGGAAACGACTTCCACCGGCCGACCGACGAGAGCACTCAGCCGATCGAGGTAATCTCTCGCCTTCTGCGGCAAGTCGCCGTAGCGGCGAATGTGCGTGATTTCTTCCTGCCAGCCCGGCATCGATTCATAGACCGGTGCCACTCGCCGCAAGTCGTCGACGTGGTCGGGAAAATCTTTGATCGGTTTGCCATCGAGCGTGTAGCCGATGCAGATTTGCAGTTCCGGCAACTCGCTCAATACGTCCAGCAGCATGACCGCCAGGGTATCGACGCCGCTCAGCCGCGATGTATAGCGTGCGGCCACGACATCGAACCAGCCGCAACGTCGCGGACGCCGCGTAACCGTGCCGTACTCGTTTCCTTTTTCGCGAATGTGCTGGCCGATAGGGTTGTCTTGCTCTGTGGGGAATGGTCCCCCGCCGACGCGCGTGCAATAGGCTTTGACGATTCCCAGTACCTTCGTAACGTGGCGACCTGGAACGCCGGAACCGCTCGACACGCCAACTCCGGAACTATTGCTGCTGGTAACGAACGGAAATGTGCCGTGGTCGATATCGAGCAACGCCCCTTGCGCACCTTCAAAGAGGAGCTTCTTGCCGCTCTCCACCGCGTCGAGCAAATAAATCGTTGTATCGCCCACATACGGCCGCAGCCGCTCGGCATAGTCGCGATACTGCTCATTGATCTTCGCGGCATCGAGTTGGATCGAATCCTCCGTGCAGCCCATGCCCTTCAGGATTTTGCGCTTAGCGGCGACGATTTGTTCCACGCGCGTGGCGAAGCCCTCGCGATACATATCGCCCAGCCGAATGGCATGTGAGCGGCCCACCTTATCGCGATAGCAGGGGCCGATTCCGCGCAGCGTCGTGCCGATCGCCTCGCCGCCGGTCGAATCGTTGAGCATGCGGTCTTCTTCAAAGTGCCAAGGGAAGATCACATGGGCACGGGTGCTCACCATGAGGTTTTTGCCTACCGCCACGCCGCGACTGGTGAGGGTTTCAATCTCTTGCAGCAGGCTGGCCGGATTGATAACCACTCCGGCAGCCACGACGCATTGCACCTCGGGCCGGAAAATGCCGCTGGGGATGAGCGACAGTTTGTACGTCTGCCCACCCATAACCACAGTATGGCCGGCGTTGGCCCCTCCCTGGTAGCGGACGACTACATCGTGCCGCTCGGTAAGGATATCGACGATCTTCCCTTTTGCTTCGTCGCCCCACTGCAATCCAATAACACACGTCGCCGGCATGGACCTAACCTCAAGTTGGCAATCGATCGATCCCAGGCGACTCGGTCGTTGGGGTCTTTTCCCGCTGCGTCACGCGATTGTGTCATGACACGCCACGGCTGTGCCCAAGGCACAAACATAAACGTATTAGTGTAACCTTGAAAACTTCAGCCGGTCAAGCCAGCCCCCCACCTTTGGCATTACAACCGCAAAGTCTGAGAATTGTGGTGCAGGCGTCTCGCCCGTTCCACAATAAACTGAACCTTGCCGTTCTCCCTAACAAAATTCCAAATCGCTTGACAAATCGGAAACATCTGCGAAAATGCCGGATAGTGTCGGTATTGTGGTGCAGACATCTCGTCTGCAACTATCCGGGCAGGCGAGACGCCTGCACCACAAAACAAAATAAGCTGAACCTTGCAGTTTTCCTCGGTTGCTACACTCAAATTGACATCTCGCCAAGAATCTCGCTGAAATAGACAGTTCCTCGCGTTCGTCGTTGCAATTGTTTTGAACATAGACCGTTTGCGTGAAAGAGGTCGCTCGACCTATCCAACCTGCCATTCCTTAAGGCAAAAAGGAGTCACCATGCGCCCCAAGTCTCCCCCAATCCCCTTCGTAAGTTCCGCCTGGAATTTTCTCTGCGGCAGACGCGTTCGTAAATCCTCCCCACGCTTGCATCGTGCGTTGATGGTCGAACCACTCGAAACTCGCCAGATGCTCTCCGTCGTGCCCGCCAATTTGATGATTGCGCCGAACCCGGCCTACTATCGTGAGGCAGTAACCTTGCGGGCCACGGTGCCGTCCGATGCGGCCGGCACGCTTAGCTTCGTCGAGGGAGCCGCGACGCTCGCCTCACAAACGATCGCCCCGACTAGCAATCGGGCGATCCAATTCGACAGCAGCGGTAGCTACGCTCAGATTCCCAACATGGACGCAGCCCAGTTCACGTTTACGGCTTGGGTCAAGCAATCGGTGAGCAACGACGGCCCGCAGCCCCTCATCACCTCAGATGCTTCCGGCGGCTGGAGCGTCGGGCTGAACACCGAAAGCCTTAATGGGACCATCTGGCTGGCGCAGGTCGGTGGCGACAGCGTCAGCAGCGCGTTAAACGTTCCGCAAGATTCCGCTTGGCACCAAATTGCCGTATGCTACGACGGCACGACGGCCCAGTTCTACATCGACGGCGCGTCGGCCGGCTCCGCGACTTTCCAGTTCACGCCCGATTCGTCCGCTAGTAACTACGATCTCGGCGGCTCCGGCAGCAGCAGTTTTGACGCCGCCTTCGACCAGGTGCGGATCGATAGCCGGGCACTTTCCTCCCAAGATATCGCCGCGTTGTTCGATAGCGGCACCGGCATCGACGGGCACGTCGTACTAGGCAACGTCTCGCCCGTCGCGCAGTACAACCTCGACGGCTCGGTGGCCGACTCCTCGGGACACAACAACGCCGGCACGCTCATGGGATCGTATGCCTGGACCGCCAGCCTGCAAGTCGCCGGCCAAACGATGAGCGACCTGGCTCCGGGAAGTCACGCCATCGCCGCTGATTTTACCTCACTCGACATCTACTCTCCCTACTATGGCGAAGGCACGTCCGACCCCGTCACCGAGACCATCAACCGAGCACCCGCTACGGTCACGCTTTCCAGTTCCACCGATCGCGCCTTGCAAGGCACGCCGGTGACGTTTGCCGCCACCGCGCCGGGCGACGCCACCGGCAACCTCAGCTTGTTCGACAGCGGTCGGCTGTTGGCCGACACCGCGTTGGGTCCGCAGGTCTTGGCCGCCGGGCAAACCAAGAACGTCAGTTACACCACCCGCGACTTAGCGCCCGAGGTCGATCACGTGATCGTCGCCAATTTGAACGGCGATCCGAATTACGCCGACAGCGATTCGGCATCGGTCTTCGAGCAGATACTCGCCCTGCATACCCTTACGCCCGACAGCACCCCCAACAACGCCGCGCCCTCCCCTCTGACCGACGGCAGCCTCGTGCTGCCAATAGCGTCGGCGGGCGTCGAATACGTCAGTGGCACGGCGGGCCACACAATTGTGACGGCCGATGTCCGGCTCGAACCAACCAACGTCACCAGCAACGGCGGCGGTTACGCGCTAACCGGAGTGACCGCCAGTCTGACCTTCGACCACGGAAGCTACAACGGAGACACCGTCCACTACGGAGCCACCGATATCAACGGGCAAGCGGTCAACGCCGACGCGAAGTACCGCATCGCCGTACCGCTCTTTGCGCCCGGCATGCCCAGCGGACGCTACGAATGGCAGATGACCGTCACACAGACCTACGCCAACGGCAGCACGCGAACCGACGTCTATTACGGGCAAAAGAACGTCCTCGGTGCGACCTGGACCCTGACTGGGATGGACTCTCTCTTCGGTACGCTGACGGGCATGGTCCTCCTTCGCAGCGACGGCTCGATGGCCTACTTCGCGGACGATGGCAACGGCCACTACACGGCGGAGGCCGGCCCCGATGCATTTTTGAAGTTGACGTACAACGTTCAAAACAGCACGTATGAACTGACCGGCACCAACGGCGTTAAAAAGGCATTCAATCCCAGCGGCCAGTTGCTCTCCGTTACCGACCGCGATGGCAACGTCACCAGCTATGCCTACGATAGCGGGCGATTGAGCAGCATCGTCGATGCGGCCCACCATCAAACGACCTTTTGGTACGACGAACTCAACAATTTCGCCCTGGGCGGATTCACCGATTTCGCCGGCCGAAACACATCGTTCGGCTACACGAACGGCCAGTTGACCGCGATTGTCGAGCCCAATCCGAACGCCAGCGGCGAGACGCAGCCAATCACCCATTTCGGCTACGATGCCGCCAGCGGGCTTTTGACGTCGATGACCGACGCGAACGGCAACACAACGCACTATGCCTACGATTCCACCACCGGCGCGCTCGTTTCCGTCCAGCAGGGCGACCGCTCGCCGACCACGTTCACCTCCGCCACATCCGCCGCCCTTGCCGCGAACCAACTGCTCATCCCCAGCAGCGACATCCGCGCCACATTGACCGACCAACTCGGCCACACAACCTCCTACGCCCTCTACAAATTCGGCCTTCCCAGGTCGATCGAGGACGCCGCCGGCAACGTTACCGCACTCACCCGCGATGCCAACGGCCTGCTAACAGTAATGGTCCAGCCGAACCCCGGCGATGGGGCACCGGTGACGACCTACACGTACGACGCGCACGGCAATCTTACCGAAGAGGACTTGCCGAACGGCTCGATCAAACAGTGGAGCTACCAGACCGTTTCCACCGTCGGCGGACCTTACGACGCGGTTGCCAGTTATACGGACGCGCTCGGGCACACAACGAACTTCGGACTCGATTTGGCGACCGGTGGCGTGCTTTCCGTCGAGCAACTCGTCGGTTCGAGTCCCGACACAACTGCCGATCCGATTACCACTTACACGTACACCCAGCATTCCGCGAATTCTGCGGACCCTCCTGCGGGGCTCGTGGCATCGACGTTCGATTCGATCGGACACGAAACCGATTACGCGTACAATCCGCACGGCCTTCAAACGCAAACGAATTATGCCAGTGGCACCGCCGATCAGTCGTCCACCACGAACAGTTACGGCGCCGAAAACGACAACTTGCTTTCGCAAACCGACGTGCTGGGCAACGTCACGACGTTTGCTTACGATGGGTTGGGTCGCACGGTGCAAGTGACTCAGCCGGCCGATCAGAATGGGCAGCACCCCGTCACTCAGTTCGCTTACGATGCCGTTGGAAATATAGTCCAGAAAACCGACGCGTTGGGACGCGTCACCCAATTTGAATTTAACGACCTCGGCGAGATATCGCAAGTCACACGGCCCGGTCCCAACAATTCGACAACGCCAGCCGTGACTGCGATGGCCTACAAGGCAGCCGGGCAGCTTTATTCGGTGACCGATCCGTTGGGCAACGTGACGACGTACGGCTACAACGCGTTGGGGCAGTCGACATCGACGGTCGGCCCCGCTCCCGATCCCGCGCAGCCTTC